>VXNK01000042.1 GCA_009840595.1 Rhodospirillaceae bacterium
CGAAGCCCGTATCGACGCCCGAGACCCGGCGATCCCACGACTGGGGGCCGATTTCGGAGCTGATGGTCGAGACCGGCGCGGTCGAGCCGATTGCCCCCGATGCCCCGGCCAACGACGCCGGTCCCTACGCGCCGTGGCGGCCGGGCGTGGTCCGTGTGCCGGAGGCGGTCGAACATCCGACGCCGCTGGTGCAGTCCGCTGCCATGGCCGCCGTGCCGCACCCCGCGCCGGCATACCGCCCGATGCTGCCCGAACGCGTCGTCACCGAGGGCCTGCTGTCGGATGCCCAGCTGGAGAGCGTCGTCCTGGCGGGCGAGGCCCATGCCCGGCACCTGGCGGCGGAATACCGGATCGGCTCCCAGTGGGAGACCGTCCACCGCTGCCGCGAGGACGGCGAAGACGACGGGGATGAGATCGACACGTCCCTCGTTACCACCGAGGGCGAAACCCTGTCGGAGCCGGTACGCTTCCGCCGGGGCTGGATGCTGGGCGACGGCACCGGTTGCGGCAAGGGAAGGCAGGTCGCGGCCATCATCCTCGACAACCGGCTGCGCGGCAGGAAGCGTGCGCTGTGGCTCAGCCAGTCCGACAAGCTTCTGGAGGACGCGCGCCGTGACTGGACCGCTTTGGGCGGGCTGGAGAGCGACGTCATCCCGCTCGGCAATTTCCGACAGGTGATGGAGATCCCGCTTTCCGAGGGCATCCTGTTTGCGACCTACGCCACGCTGCGCTCGCCGTCCCGTCAGGGAAAGCCCTCCCGCCTCGACCAGATCGTCGAATGGTTGGCCGGCTCGCTCGACGAGGAGGACCGGCACGGCTTCGACGGCGTGATCGTCTTCGACGAATCGCACGCCATGGCGAACGCGGCGGGCTCCAAGTCCGAGCGCGGCGAGACCAAGCCCTCCCAGCAGGGCCGCGCCGGGCTGCGCTTGCAGAACGCACTGCCCGACGCGCGCATCGCCTATGTCTCGGCCACTGGCGCCACCACGCTGCCCGGATTGGCCTATGCGGGCCGGCTGGGATTGTGGGCCGCCGGCGAGACCCCGTTCGAGAAGCGCGTCGAGTTCGTCTCCGCCATGGAGGCCGGCGGCGTCGCCGCGATGGAGGTCGTGGCCCGCGACCTCAAGGCGCTCGGGCTCTACCAAGCCAGGGCGCTCGCCTATGACGGGATCGAGGTCGACATCCTCGAACACCCCCTGACGCCCGAGCAGCGGCGCATCTACGACGCCTATGCCGGCGCCTTCAAGGTGATCCACGCCAACATCGAGGAGGCATTGAAAGCCACCGGCATCGTCCAGGGCGAGGACACGCTGAACAGGAATGCCAAGGCGGCGGCCCTGTCGGCCTTCGAGGGCACCAAGCAGCGCTTCTTCGGCCACCTGCTGACCGGCATGAAGTGCCCCTCGACCATTCGCGCCATCGACGCCGACCTCGCCGGCGGCCGGTCGGCGGTCGTGCAGCTGGTCTCGACCGGCGAGGCGTTGATGGAACGGAGGATCGCCGACGTTCCCGCATCCGAGTGGGACGACCTCAACATCGACCTGACGCCCCGGGACGCCATCCTGTCCTATCTGATGCACGCCTTCCCGGTGCAGTTGCAGGAGCCGTTCACCGACGACGGCGGCAATCTTCTGAGCCGGCCCGCCAGGGACGCGGACGGCAACCCGGTGGTGTGCAAGGAAGCCGAGGACCGCCGCGACGCGCTGATCGAGAAGCTGGCCGCATTGCCGCCGGTGCCGACCGCGCTGGACCAGATCGTGCAGCATTTCGGGCACGAGGCCGTCGCCGAGGTCACCGGTCGGTCCCGGCGAGTGCTCAGAATCACGGATGCCAGGGGCGAGCGCCTCGCGCTGCGCTCGCGGCCCGGCTCCGCCAATCTTGCCGAGACCGCCGCGTTCATGGACGGCGAGAAGCGTATCCTGGTCTTCTCCATGGCCGGCGGCACCGGGCGCAGCTACCACGCGGACCTCTCCTGCGGGAACACGGAGCGGCGCATCCACTACCTGCTGGAGCCCGGCTGGCGCGCCGACCAGGCGATCCAGGGGCTGGGCCGCACCCACCGCACGCACCAGGCCAGCGCCCCGCTGTTCCGCCCCGTCACCACCGACGTGAAGGGCGAGCGGCGGTTCATCGCTACCATCGCCCGGCGTCTGGACAGCCTGGGCGCCATCACGCGCGGGCAGCGGGATTCGCAGACCGCGATGGGCGGCAGCGATGCGGCGCTGTTCCGCGAGAGCGACAACCTTGAAAGCGACTATGCCAAGGCAGCGCTGCGCCAGTTCTACGGCGCGCTCTGGCGCGGCAGCATCGAGGGCTGGAATGTCGAGCGCTTCCAGAAGTCGACCGGCCTCAAGATCGTCCATGAGGGCGGGCTGAAGGACGACCTGCCGCCGATGCCGAAATTCCTCAACCGGCTGCTGGCGCTTCCCATCGCCGAGCAGAACCAGCTCTTTGCCGAGCTGGAGAAGCGCATCGCCAGCAACATCGAAGCCGCGATCGAAGCCGGCAGCTACGAGGTCGGGGTCGAGACGGTCACCGCCGACTCGCTCACCATCGCCGGCCGGGAGACGCTCTTCGAGCATCCCGGCACCGGAGCGGCCACCGAGCTGGTCGAGATCGTCCGCCGCGACAGGCTGGTGCCATTGACCGCCGACGCCGCCCTGGAGATCGGCGAAGGCGATCCGGGTCCCGACGGCAAGCCCCGCCTCGCGGTCAACGCCCGCTCGAAGCGCGCCGCCGTCATCCTGCCGGCAGCCTCGCGCATGCTCGACGACGGCGGGGTAAAGGAGCGGGTGCGCCTGATCCGGCCCGCGACGGCCGAGACCATGGCCAGGGCCGAGCTCGACGCCTCCAACTGGCGCCGCGCCGACCAGGCCGGTTGGCGGCGCGTCTGGGACGCCGAGATCGCCGGGCTGCCGTCGCACCGGGACTCGCGCTTCTGGCTCGCAACCGGCCTGCTGCTGCCGGTCTGGGACCGCCTGCCGGAGGAGAACATGCGGGTCCGGCGCCTCACGTCGGACGACGGCATCGCTCTCATCGGGCGCGTGCTCGATGCCGAGCAGGTGCGCGCCGTCCGCCAGAGCTTCGGCCTCGGCGGCGGCCCCGCCATGACCGGCGCGGAGGCCTTCGAGGCGGTGATGGGCCGGGGCAACGCGCTCGCCCTCGCCAATGGCTGGCGGCTCGCGCGCCGCCGCCTGATGGGCGCCGACCGCATCGAGATCGAGGGGCCGGCCGACACCGACTTGCCCGCACTCAGGCGCATGGGATGCACGGTCGAGATCGTCTCCTTCCGCGCCCGGATATTCGCGCCCAATGCCGGCGCCGTCGAACGGATCCTCGACCGCTGGCCGCTCGCCGCCTGATCCTTGCCAGTGCTGCCGGCCGGCATCCGTATAGCCGGCCCGGCCGCCGCCGCTTCCGTCGCCGGCGCGTGCGGGATAGACAGTCCCGACGCGCTGGCCCGCCTTCCCGACAAAGGAGAACGCCGTCATGACCGCCCAGACGCTGCCGGACGAACCGGACTTCTGTTTCTGCCCCGCCTATGACGTCGAGACCGAGGTGCAGCAGATCAGGATCGTCATCGAGGGCCTTGCCGGTCATGTGCCCACCGCCCTGGTCACGCTCACCCTCGACGATGCCCTGAACATTTGCGACAAGCTGAACCGGCGTCTCGGCTACGACCGCGAGGCCTGGACCGCCATGGTCGCCGCCTCCATGGCCGCCGAAACCCCCGAGCCGGGCGACCCCACCTCGCACTGATCCGTGCCGCGGGGTCGGTCCCGGCTCTTGAATATGTCCAAATTATCGCTATATATTTGGACGCAGGAGGCCCATGCCATGTCCACCGCCAAGGCCGTTCGGGCCGCCATACGGAAGCTGCCCCGGGGCAGGCCCTTCACCGGCGCCCGCTTCGCGGAGCACGGCACCCGCGGCGCCGTCGACCGCACTCTGTCCCGCCTCGCCGCGGACGGCGAGATCCTGCGCCTCGCCCAGGGCGTCTTCGTTCGTCCGAGGCGCAACCGCTTCGTCGGCGCCGTCATGCCCGCCCTCCACGAGGTGGTCGCGACGATCGCGCGCGACAACGGCGAGACGCTCCAGATCCACGGCGCCGAAGCCGCGCGGCGGTTCAGGCTCACCACCCAGGTGCCGATCGCGCCCGTGTTCCATACCAGCGGCTCGACCCGCACCATCCGGGTCGCCGGCACCGCCGTGCGCCTGGTCCACACCGCCAACCGCCGCCGGCTGCAATTCGCGGGCGAGCCGACCGGCGCAGCCATTTCCGCGCTGTGGTATCTCGGCAAGGACAATGTAACGCCCGAGACCGTCGCCGCCATCGAAGCCGCGCTGGCACCGACCGAGTTCGAGAAGCTGCGCTCCGCCGACATGCCGGCCTGGATGGCGAAAGCCTTCGCCGCCGCCGGGACGCCGGCCCATGGGTGAGCCGTTCCTCTCCCTCGGCGCCGGCGAGCGCGCCGACATCCTTCGGACCGCGGCCGCCAGCGCCGAACGTTCCGCCGTCGTCCTGGAGAAGGACATCTGGGTCTGCTGGGTTCTCCACGCCCTCTTCTCCATGCCCGATCCCCATCCGATGGCTTTCAAGGGCGGCACCTCGCTCTCCAAGGTCTACCGGATCATCGACCGGTTCTCCGAGGACGTGGACATCACCCTCGATTACCGGGCCTTCGAGGACGGTTTCGACCCCTTCGCCGAGGGCGCCAGCCGCACCGCGACCAGGCGGTTCAGCGAACGCCTCAGGGACCGGGTTGCCCGTTACGTCCGCGACGCCGTCGCCCCCGCCCTCGATGCCGCCGCCCGGCGTCTGGCGCCCGACGGACGTTACGACATCCATGTCGGCGAAGACGGCGAGACCGTCCGCTTCGCCTATCCGTCCGCGGTCAACGCCCCCGACAGCTATGTCGCGAGCGAAGTTCTGCTGGAGTTCGGCGGCCGCAACGTCATCGATCCGAACGAGCGCCACGCGATCGCTCCCGATATCGCCGCCCTGACCGAGGGCCTCAAATATCCGAAGGCGACGGTGATGGTGCTCTCCCCGGCGCGCACCTTCTGGGAGAAGGCCACGCTGATCCATGTCGAGTGCCACCGGGGGCGGCTCGCCGCCGGCCCGCACCGACTCTCCCGCCACTGGTTCGACCTCGCCTGCCTCGCCCGGCACGACGCGGGACGGGCCGCGCTCGCCGACCGCGCCCTGCTGGAGGACGTCGTGCGCCACAAGACGGTCTTCTTCAACGCGGGCTACGCCCATTACGACCATTGCCTCGACGGCCGGCTCCGCCTCGCCCCGGACGATGACGGACTCGCCGGGCTCAGGTCCGACTACGACGCCATGCGCCGGGCCGGCATCGTCGACGCCGGCGCGCCGGGGTTCGACACCCTGATGGAAGGGCTCCACGCCCTGGAAGTCGAGATCAACCGGCCGGGGTGACCACCGCACCCTATCCCTGCTTCGCTGCCGGCCCGCCGCCGTCCTGCCGGGGCGGGGGTCCGGTTTCGGCTTTCCTCTACTGCGTAGCCGGCCCCATGCCGTCCGGCAGCCTGCCGGGGCCTCGCATGCGACGCCGAGGCTCCGGAGCCGGCCCAGCGCCGGCCGCGTTCAGCCGTGCCGCGCGAGCCATAGCCAGGCGCCCCATGCCGGCAAGCTCAACACCGTCGCGCAGACGATGATGGCCACCGGGCCGAGCAACCCGGCAACGAGCGTGGCCAACACGGTAAGCGCCCCCAGCACGATGCCCGCCACCCAGGCCCCGCGGCGGTAGCCGAGACGCTTGAGACGGCGGCAACCGAGCGCCAACGGCAGGCCGCACGGCGCGGCAAGGGCGAGCGACCCCAGCGCCGCCAGAAACGCGCCGGCATCCGCGAACCCGACCGCCGACGGCCCGAACCGCAGCGCCGCCTGCGCCACCACCCCGGCCGGCAGCCACAGCAGCGCCACGAGCCAGAACCCGTGCCGCGCGATCCATCTCCGCCTGTCCATGCCGCAACCGATGCCCCGGACGGCGCCGCAAGGCAAGCCGATCCATACGTGCGGGAGGTGGAGAGAAGCCGGTGGAGGGCGAGGCCGCTGAAGAAGAGGGAGCGGCGGTGATCGCAACCGGGGAGACAAGGACATGGCGACATTGCGATATGCGGGGATCGGGGCGCGGTCGACGCCGGCGGCGGTGTTGGCGGACATGACCGTGATGGCGGGCTGGCTGGCGCGGACCGGCTGGCATCTGTCCTCGGGCGGCGCGGACGGAGCGGACAGCGCGTTCGCGGCGGGAGCGCCGGCCGGCCAGCGGACGATCTGGCTGCCATGGCGGGGCTACAACGGACATCGCGGACCGGACTGCCGGGTGCTGTCGGCCGCGGCCATGGCGGAATGCATGGCGATCGCGGCGCCCTTGCATCCGGCGTGGGAGCGCTGTTCGCCGGCCGTCCGCAAGCTGCATGCGCGGAACGTCGCGATCCTGCTGGGGGAGCGGCTGGACCGGCCCGTGGATGCGTGCGTGGCGTGGAGCGAACGCGGCGAGGCGATCGGGGGCACCGGGATCGGCATCCGGATCGCGGAGGCGCACGGCATCCCGGTGCTGAATCTGGGGTCGATGTCGCCGCGGGTGGTGTGCGAGCGGCTGCGCGATATCCGCCGCGCCGGTCCGGGGTCGTAGAGGTGGAGAGGAGCGCCTGTCGGGCGAGTGTCCGGCAGGCCGGAGGGAGTGGTCTCTCCGCGCCGTTGCCGGGCAGGACAACGGCAGAGGAGATCCGCCCCATGTTCCATCCCGACCACGATTTCGGCGCCCCGTCCGGCGGCGACCGGCTTCTCGCCGAGCTGGGCGTGCGGCCCGAGCTCGTCCGCGAGATCGCCGAGGACGCCCGCGCCATCCGCTGTCCCGACCGGGGCGCGGATTATCCCGCATACGGCTTCGCGAGCCTCTTCCCCGATTCGTCGCTGCCTGCCCCGGACTTCGATCCGAGGGCCCCCGGCCTGCACGAGGACGGACCGGTCGAGCCCCGGCACCCGGCATCGTCGCTCCTCCCGGCCGATTAGAGGTGGAGGGGGGCTTGAGGAGTTTGAACGGTCGGGGGTTCGGGGGAGTGACCCCGGCCTCCGGTCGTTCGCAACCCATCGTCAGCAACCAGGACCCATGAAGGAGATTCCCCATGGCATTCGGATTGAACCGCGCCGAGCTGATCGGCCGCCTCGGCGCCGATGTCGTCGTCAACCACCTCCAGAGCGGCGGTCGCGTCGCGAACCTCAGCATCGCGACCGACGAGTCGTACATCGACGCCAAGACCGGCGAGCGGCAGGACCGCACCGAGTGGCACC
Source organism: Rhodospirillaceae bacterium (assembly GCA_009840595.1). Taxonomy (GTDB): domain Bacteria; phylum Pseudomonadota; class Alphaproteobacteria; order Bin65; family Bin65; genus Bin65. The sequence continues at coordinate 7,322 of VXNK01000042.1, forward strand.
GCGCCGTCACCTTCCAGGACGGGCTGATCGACATGCTGGTCAAGCACGCGAAGAAGGGCCGGCTGGTCTACATCGCGGGCAAGCTCCAGACGCGGCGCTGGAAGAAGCCGGGCGAGGAGTCGGACCGCTTCTCGACCGAGATCCTGCTGGTGCCGGGCGGACGCGTTCAGTTCCTCGACAAGGCGAACGGCAACGGCGCCAAGCCCGATCCGGACATGTCGGGCGATCCCGGCGCCGCCCAGGCCTCGGAGCCCGCCGATTTCGACGACGATCGGATCCCCTTCTGATCGGCGTCCCGTTTCCTTCCTTCCTCGGGGGTCGGCGCATCGCGTCGGCCCCCTTTTTCGTGCCGTCGATCCGGAGGCCGGCCCACCGCCGTCCGGACCTCGCGCCCGCGCTTCGCACGGGGCGCTCCTCCTCCGGCGCCGGCCGGAGGCGGAGGGCGACCGGTATCGGGCGTCCCGCATGGCTTGAAGGAGGTTCCGCATGCAGCACGATCCGTCCCCCGCCGCCGTCATCGCCGCGGCGCTCGCCGCGCGGGCCGAGGACGTCTGCCGGCGCTATCTGCCGAACGGCCGCCGGCAGGGGCGCTACTGGATCTGCGGCGACCTAGACGGCGCTCGCGGCCGCTCGCTCTTCGTCCGCCTGCGCGGACCCGGCACGCCCGGCAAGTTCACCGACGCGGCAACCGGCGAGCACGGCGACCTGCTCGACCTGATCCGCCGTCGCATCAACGCGCCGACGCTGCGCGCGGCGCTCGACGAGGCGCGGCGCTTCCTCGCCTTGCCACCTGCCTCCCCGGATAGGAGTCCGGGGTCGGCGGACCGCGATCCGGGAGGCCCGGACGCGCCCTACGACGCGACCGAGGCGGCGCGCCGCCTGTGGCGGCGTTGCCGGCCCGTCGACGGCAGCCACGCCGAGCGCTACCTGCGGGCGCGGGGCCTGTCGCGCTGCCGCTTCGCGGCATTGCGCTTCCATCCCGAGCTTCGCTATCGCGAAGGCGTATCGGTGCGCCGGCTGCCGGCGCTGGTCGCCGCCGTCACCGCCGGCCCCGGTGAAGAGAATGGGGGCGCGATCACGGGCGTGCAGCGCACCTGGCTCGATCCCCGTTCGCCCGCCAAGGCGGGCGTCGCGAACCCGCGCAAGGCGCTCGGCCGCGTCTACGGCCTCGCGGTGCGCTTCGGCGTTCCCTCCGACGACGCTGCGCTCGTCGTCGGCGAAGGCATCGAGACCGTGCTCTCGCTCATTACCGCCGTGCCGGAGATCCGCGCGGCGGCGGCGCTGTCGGCCGGCAGCCTCGGCGCGTTTGCGCCTTCGCCCGGCACCGCGCGCCTCGTGATCGCCCGCGACAACGACGAGGACGGCGCGCTGGCGGCCGAGCGCCTCGCCCGCCGCTGCGCGCGGGCCGGCGTCGCCGCCACGATCGTCGTGCCCGCCGGCAACGACTTCAACGACGACCTGGTCGATTTCGGCGCGGCGGCGCTCCGCGCCCGCCTCGTGCCGCTCTTCCGTTGCCAGGAATGATCTGCCCCCGGATCGGGGGTCCGCCCCGGCCCGCGGGCCGTTGGAGGGGGAGAAGAGCGGAGGGCCGGGCAAGCCGACTTGAGAATAGGAGGAAGATCGTGAGCACCGTCATCAATCTGAAACACGAGCCCGCGCTGCGCGCGACGCTCGCCCGCACGCCGGTGGAGGACGCCGCCGTGCTGATCGACCGCCGCACGGCCTGGGGCAACCCGTTCCGGATCGGCCCCGGCCTGGACCGCGCCCAGGCGATCGCGCGCTACCGCGCCGATCTCTGGCGGCGCATCCGCGCCGGCGAGGTCTCGCTGGAACAGCTGGCCGCGCTGCATGGCCGCCGCCTCGCCTGCTGGTGCGCGCCGCTCCCCTGCCACGGCCATGTGCTGGCCCGCGCCGCGGCCTGGGCCGCCGGCGCCCTCGCGGACCGGACGCGCGCGTGAGGCCGGTTCCGCCGGGACAGGCCCGCGCGCCGGTGGAGGAGGAGAAGAGCGGAGGGTCGGGCAAGCCGACCGGAGGAGAGAGGGAGAAGGTCATGGCCAACCGCTACGTCATCCGCACCGTCGACGAGGACTGGATCGACCTCGCCGACGAGCCCGCCCGCATCGACGACCGCGCCGCCGCCTGGGCCGAGGCCAAACGGCGTATCGCCGCCGATCCGGATCTGAAGACCGTCGTCCTCGATCGCGATACCGGCGCCATCCTCTGGCAGAGCGATCCCGCCGTTCCGCCGCGCTACCGCGTCGCCACCGCCGACCGGACGTACGTCTACGCCATCGACGATGTCGACTTCCCCATTGAGGTCCTCTCCGAGCACAAGGAGAAGGACGACGCCTGGACCGCCTTCTACGACGCGGTTGCGGCCTCCG
>VXNK01000140.1 GCA_009840595.1 Rhodospirillaceae bacterium
ATTCCGCGTCATACCGCAACCGGTCCGACAGGTGACCGTCTTCGCCGACTACCGCGACCTGGAACACTACTCGTTGCCATTCCGGCCACTGATCCTTGAGGGCCGCAACTTCGGGTTTCTGCTGATCCAGTTCACCCAACGCTTCATAGCGTGCGCGAGACATTTGAACCTCGGAGTCTTCCCATCTTTCCGCAAGCGGCTCCAACCGCCCATCTCTGTACCGGGCAATTCGCAATGTGACCTGAGGAATGCCCAACCGGGTTGCCAGCCTCTCCTCGTCGTAAACTCTCTGCGCCGCATGAAGGTAATCCTGAAGCGATCCGTTGCGGTGGGTTTCCAGCAGTTGGTTTCTTGCCATTTGACGTTCGATCATCAGCTTTCCAATATTTTCCTGTTCCGCCCTGCCCAGGACTTCCGGCACATCTTCCGGGTCCGAACCATGAACGGCTTCGATAAGGTCGCGTAGACCATCCGGTGCGCGGATCGCACCCGCTTCAAACACCGCAAGGGCCGTGCGCCACTGATCCGATAGCGGATAGACCCACGCACCGGCGTCCAGAACACGATGCAGCCATCGGGCGTCATCGACGACACATGGGTCCGGAGACAGAATATGTAGTTTCGGCCCGTCAGCCGGGCGCTTCCGGGCGGGACGGCAATCCATGTGCCGCCACAGCCGCCCGGCTCTCTGGATCAATGAACCGATTGGCGCCAAGTCGCTGATCATGAGATCGAAGTCCAGATCAAGAGAGGCCTCAACCACCTGCGTCGCGACCAATACCTTGCCCTGACGGTCGGTCCCGTCAGGTCCGAACCGTTCCTGCAATGCCTCTTCCTTCCTGAGCCGGTCCGCAACCATGAACCTTGCGTGCAGGAGATCCGCGTCCATGCCTTCGGCCCTGAGACACCGCACTGCAGCAATGGCGTCGTCGACCGCGTTGCGCACCCAAACGCAGGCCGCGCCCTCTCGTGCGCCATCGAGTATCCGAGCGAGGGCCGCCGCTTCGTCAACGCGCTCCACGGCAATGTCCCGACAGGTCGATGGCACCGGGTCGGGTTGGCACGTGCCGACCTGCTGGGCAACAACCGTCAACTGTGGATAGGCGTTGCCTTCTACGGCTGACGGTTGGCGATTCCCTAATCCGCGCTGAAACGCCTCTGCATAACCATCGCGCATCCCCTTTGGCAGCGTCGCAGTCATTACAATCGCCGATCCGCCCAGCATGGCGTGGAATCTCAACAGCGTGCGTAACTCTTCCTCCATATACGGGTCATAGGCGTGCGCTTCATCCACGATCAGAACTTTGTTCGACAGCGCCCAGAGCCGCAACGTGTTGAAGCGTGTCGGGAGTACAGCCAAAAGAGCCTGATCAATGGTGCCCACACCGATGTCGGCCAGGAGAATTCGCCGCCGGTCATCTGCCAGCCATTGACCGCAGGTCACGGGTTCGCCCGGGTCCGATCCATCATTGCCACGAATCTTCTGAAACTGCTCATTCAGACTGGCGCGGCCATGGGAGAGACCGAGCGATGGACGCCCGGAGAAAAGCTTGCCCGCAGCTTTCTCAACACGCTTGAGCATGGCGTTCGAGGTCGCCATCGTTGGTAAGGCGAAAAATATCCCGGCACTCTTCCCAGCGGTCATCATGCGGTGCGCGAGAATGAGTGCGGCTTCGGTTTTGCCCGAGCCGGTCGCGTCTTCCACAACTGCCAGTACAGGACCATCCGGCAGGCCAAACCGGCGAACCGCTTCCTGCATCGGTCGCGGAACCAACGATTCCGGCAAAATTGCGGCTTTGTCGCGAAGTTCGGCGCCATGAAGTCCCGCCCCGGCGACAGCGTCCCGAGCACGACAAAGCGCCTTTTCCCAATAGCTGACAATAGGAATGTCGGGAGGCTGACTAACAAACCAATCCATATTCGACCCGATCCAGTCCGCCTGTACTGTCAGTCCGGACACCTTCCAACTGAGCCTCTTCGCATCGGCGGCAGAAAGACCATCCAACGATGCTTCGGGGAATAGGCCGGCCACCGCCGCAATGACCTCCGGGACTGTCTCAAAGGCTTCCGGACCGATCGCGCTTTCCCAGCGCCGCTGCTTGTTGCCGCTACCGTCGTCTAGCTCCGGCGGGCCGCCGTGATGCCCGGAAACGGCGGCGTACAGGGCCCGTCTTGCGGAGGGTCCGCCGCCTACGCGCTCTGCCATCAGGTCGTCGAAATGCTGGAGCAGAACAAAACTCAATTGGGAATGATATTCTGCCCGCGCGGCCGCGCCGGTGATCTGGTCGCGAAAACTCTCGCTGATCTTGCCAAGATCATGCAGGGCGATCAGAAAGGTAATCGCTGAATCCTTTCCGGCGCAGCCCGTAACCGGACGTTTCGCCATCAGGCGGTCCGCAACGGCTCCCACATCCAGCATATGCCAAAGCGCCGGGTGATAGGCTCCTTGGATTACCTTTCCCGGCCAAGCGTCGATTGTCTCGGGACTGATCGGGGGTCGCGGTGACATGGTTTTCATATGTCAGGCGGGAGTGGGGTACTCCCTTTGGTGAGGAACCAAAATCAGGAGCACCCCATGTCCCAGCAAGCTGTAACGATTGAGAGCCTACCACAAGCCTTTGAGGTAGTGAAAGAGATGCGGGCAGGCGGACTGGATTGGGGCGAGGGTTACCGCCCCTTCGGCCGCTAGGTGCTGGTCGGGATCATCGAGGACCGGCTGCCCGCTAGCAGCCGGGGCTTTCATCGCCCATGGACGTAGTCAGCTACCGTGAGCGATCAACCACAGGGCATTGAAGGAATTGGCGTAGAATACGGCCCAGACAACCGCGTTCTACGAATAATCCCGATTTTTCCTGACGGGCGCTCTCAAGCCATTTTGCCGGCAAGAAATCATGCGATGCAGCTTTATCGCGCTCTTGGTGAGCAACCGCCCCCCGCGGTCGAGGGCGGCTGCGGATCGATCGCCCTCGCAGCCGGCCCTATGACGGCCGGCCTGGTGGGCTCCGAACGGGTTCGCCGCCATCCCCACCGCCGCGCTCGATCCGCCCCACAGTGCGGCGTCTCCCGCGGTCCCCGCGCTTGTCGGGTCCGGGTCCCCATCGTGGCCGGCCGCCGCCCCGCCCTGGCAGCCGGCCTGCTCTTTGGCGTCGGCAGCGGAGTCCGCCTTATTCGGCGGCCTCCGATAGCGGCGCCGCGGCTTGGCAGATCTCCAGAAACTGCCGGTGAAGCGTCCCCTGATAATTCCTCAGATACCGGTCGACCTCGACGTTGCGGAGCAGGGATCGGACATAGGAGGCGGCCAGAACCAGATTGAGATGGTCGGCGGCGAAGGTCTCCTCGATGCGTTCGATCTCGCCCTGAAGGTTCGCCAGCTCCCGTTCGATCTGCTCCATCTCTTCCGGAGAAATTCGCCTCTGGGCCTTGGGCCTGCCCGGGTTCACCAGCTGATCCGGGGCGCTCGCCGCGACCAGGGTCCGCGCGTAGGCGACCGAATAGTTGCCGATCCCGCTCATCGTCCTGGCGATTTCGTACTGCCGCAGCGGTTTCACCTTCCTGAGCGCCTGGAACGAGTTGATCGGACACTGCTTGTCCTTGAGCAGCGCGGCTACCTCGGGACAGATGCCGTTGAGGAGGTCGCGCTTGGTGCGGATGCTCGCGACATCGACATTCAGGGCCTGCGCGATGCGTTGCTCGGAGATGCCCCGCCCGATGACCTTCAGGATCATCCTGTGTTCCTGAACCGGCGTCAGCGGGTTGACCTCCCGGTTGTAGGTGAGCGCCTCGTCGTCCAGGGACACCAGGCAGGTCGCTTCGGCGACACCCATGTCCTTCAGGACATCGATCCGGAGGTGGCCGTCGAGCAACAGAAACCTGCCCTTCAGCTCGGGCCGGCGCGCCACGACGGGCGGTTGCGCGATCCCGATCTCGCGGATGGCAGCGGCGACCTGCTGGAACTTCCGGCTCTTGCGGACGGTGTCGTCGACCGGCCGCAACGGAAGAATATCGGCGATCGGGACCGTAACGGCTTTCGGCTCGAACCCCATCGTCACCATGCCGTTCATGTCACGCTTCCTCCGGCGCTTCGACCAGCCGGGCGAGCGGTGCGGGCATGGTCTGCAACATTTCCCCTCGGAGCACGGCGCGGAAATGGTCTTCGGACATCAACAGCCGCAGGCCCTTTACGAGAATGCCGAGCTGTTCCGCGGTCCGGTCCGCTTTGTCGATTATCTGGACATGGTTCTTCACCGCTTCCTTGAGCTCGCGGGCGACGGCATCGGCCCGTTTCGCGGGCGATTTCCGCTTGCCGTGAGGCGGCTTTTGCGCCTTGCCGTAGCGCTGGCGATGCTCGACTGCGCGCCTGGCGCCCGGCATCTGCTTGAGTGACAGCTCGCCTTTCTCGTACGCCTCGACGAGAACCTCCTGGGCCTGCCCGCCGTCCGCCTCCGAGATGGCGATGGCGACCCGGAGCGGCATCTTTCCGGTTTCGACGGCGATCAGCAGCCGCTCTTCCCCGGCCTTCTGGAGGCGGCGGAGCCGTGCGACATGCTGCGCCGAATAGCCGATCTTGGTGGCGATCTCGCGGTTCGGGTAGCCCAGTCCCGCGAGGTCCCCGATCGCCCGGAACAACGCCCCGGGGCGGGGCCGGCGCCGGGCGATGTTCTCGACCAGGCTCTCGAGGAGGCTGTCCTGTTCGGACAGGTCCGTGACGATCGCCGGAATCTCCGTCTGTCCGAGGGCGAGGAACGCTTCCATCCTGCCCTGGCCGTAGACCAGGTTGTACGCGGCCTCGCCGTCGGCGCCCCGGGCCCGGCTCACCTTGATCGGCTGCTTGAGGCCGAGCCTGTCGATGCTGTCGACGATCTCGGCGAACTTGGCAGCGTCCCGTGCGCGAGGGTTGAGCACAGTGATGCGCTCGATGGGGATCGTCTCGATCACGATATCCGTGTGCGTGTCGGTCATAGGGAGAGCTCCGAAATCAGGGCCCGCCGGGCCATGGCGAAGAAATGCTCCAGGGTCTCGAACCGGAAGGCGTCCAGCATCAGGCCGTTTTCTTCGGCGAGGCCGATGCGGTTCGTGTCGAGTATCGGAGACGGCAGGAGGTAGTAGTCGAGCACCGCCTCGTTGGCGCCGTCCATGCGAAGGGCGACCGTCAGGTCGGGCGCGAGCCCCGTGTCCAGCCGGATCTTCCAGCGCCGGGCGCCGGCCTTGGTGGGCCGGCAGCGGGCGACGACGACAGAGGCGGTCAACTCGCCGTTGACGGTGAGAAGCTCCGTGACGGGATCCTGCTCGACGGCGCCGCCGATCTTCTCGATCTCGGCGATCGCCCTGGAGACCTCCCGGGAGTGAATTTGACGGAGTGTCCGGTTGATCTCGATGTAGCGGTAGTCCCGGTCCGGGGTGAAGCCGACCAGCGAATAGGCGCGCGCCAGGCTGCCGAAGCGCGAGGCGTAGCAGCCGCTCGACGGCATGTCGTCGGCCTCGTCGATGACGATGCCGGAGAGGAAGCCCTTTTTCTTGAGGAGCCGCTTGAGACGGTCCAGCAACTCATCGTCGGAGAACCGGCGGTTGCGCTCCCGGATCATGCCCTGGGCGGTGAAGAACAGCTTCTCGTCGACGATCGCCTCGAAGGCGCCGTCGGCCCGGATCCATTCCTCGGGCGGGTTGTTCTTGTGCGTCCCCTTCAGCTTGTAGGAATGCCGGTTGAAGACGTTGTTGCCGATATATTTCTCGTTGGTCAGAACCTGATGGACCGTGCCGCGCGTCCAGGGCCGGCCGAGATCCGTCAGGATGCCCTCCTCGTTGAGCAGCGCGGCGATTTCGCCTTCCAGCCTGCCGCCGTCAATGAACTGGCGGTACATCCACCGGACAGTCTCGACTTCCTCTTTCGGCCCGGGCACGAGGATCACCCGGTCTGTTTGCAGGCTCTTGCGCTGGCCCCAGTCGAGAATGCCCTGCGGCGCGCCATTCTGGTCGATGCGCATGCGGCGCAGCCCGTAGCCCGCCACGCCGCCCTGGCGGTAGCCGCGCTCGATGAGCCGGCACTGGCCGGCGAACACCTTTTCCGAGAGCTTGCTGCTGTAATCGGCAGCCATATACCGGCCGAGGCTCTTCATCACCGTCGACATCGGGCTGCCGTCGTTGACGAATTGATCCATGCAATAGTGAACCTGGACCTTGGCCTTTCTGCATTCGAATTCGAGGGCGGCGGCCTCGTCCTGGTCCTGAAACCGGCCCCATCGGCTTATGTCGTAGACAAGGATCGTATCGAAACCCGAATGCGCGCTCTGTGCGTCGGCCAGCATTTGCTGCATGCCGGGCCGGTTCTCGTATCGCAGGCCGCTTCTCGCCTCGTCCGAATAGGTGGCGACGAGCTCCATGTCGTTCTCGGTGGCGTATTTCTCGATGGCCGCGATCTGGTTATCGGTCGAGTATTGCTGGAGTTCGGTCGACATGCGGAGATAGGCGACGGCGCGACGCCGCGGCTTCGCCTGCCCGGGATTCCGGTCGGACTTGCGTTCGGGCTTGCCGGTCACCGGGTCTTCGCCTTCGGCGTCGTGCCGTCCGAAGGGGCCATGCCATCCCCGGATGAGCCCCCGGCGGCACGGCGATTGCCACCGGCCTGTTCACGCGCGTACTCGTCGGCCATGTGGCGTTTCAAGGCCTTGATGACACGAGATAACGGAATCCCGTCAGCGACCATCTCCTCGGCGCAGTAATGCACCTCGATAGCGGCCTTCCCGCAGGCGAATTCGAGGCATGCGCCCTGGTCGGGATCCTGGAAGCGGCCCCAGCGGCTGGGATCGAGCATCAGCAGGGCGTCGAAATCGCGCGCCCCGCTTTCGATATCGCGAAACATCTGCCGGAGGCCGGATCGGCCGCCAATTCGCAGACCGCTCCCGCACTCGTCGCAATAGACCCGAATGAGCTGCATGCCGTGGTCGCGCGCATACGGGACAATGGCTTCGAGCTGCTTGCGAAGGGATTCTCCTTCGAGCTCGGTCGCAGAGCGGAGATAGGCGGCGACGGGGCGCTTCCGGGACGGGCCTCCGGGAGGCGCTCCAGTTTTCAGGTTCGGACCGAAGGTCACCGAATTCTTTCCCCCCTTGTGAGCATGACGCCGCCATGCCGAAGCGGCGGCGGCTCGCCATGCGATGCGGACACGGGGGGAGATTTGCGGGAGACGCCACCACCGTCCACCACCCAAAAGTAACGTTTCGACGGGAAGGTAACGGGTTGGTTACTTTTCCGAATTAACGCCGCGACTCCAGCGAGATAGAAGACCAGGGCCCATGAATTGCCGATGTTCCCGGCGGCGAACGCCGCAGCTCGTCCGGTATACGCGGCTCACGCGTCCAGGAGCGCCCGTCGCGAGAACCGAGCCCGCTGCCAGCCTGCGAGATCGATTGTCTCGAAAGGAGGAATACCGATGGGCAAGGTCGATCCCGAACTCGGCGGGGAACTTCGGCGCAGGCGGCTGGCCGGTGGAGACACGCTGGAAAGTCTCGGAAGCAAAATGAGCGTCTCGGAGAAAATGATCGGGAAATGGGAACGGAGCGAGGCGATGCCGTCCGCGACGAACATTCGCATGCTTGAGAAGTTCGGTCTGATCGAGGATTGGCTCGGTCGGAACAGGGGAAACGGGCGGTACCCGAAAGGCGCGAGCCAAGGGACGAACGATTGGATCGCGCCGAACGCCCTGGAACATCCGGGATCGCAACGACATGGTTGGGAGAAAATGGTCGAGGGTGCCTGCGAGCGTGAGTTGGTGGCGGCATTCCGGGCCTTCGCGGTCGATGAACGGGATACGATTCTCGAGGTCTTGCAGTTGCTCCTTGCCAAGCTCCATCCCGGCGACTGATTGCATCGCCTGGCATCCGCCTGGATCGGACGTCGGTGAAGTCTCCACTCGGCAATCGCATTCGCCGCGGAGCGGCTCGCAAGTTCTTCGCAAGGTTGCGGAATCGTTTCCTCGCCCGTTGCTGTTCGGGCGTGTCGGCCCGGCGGCGGGGCCGGCGCGACGCCTTAACTGGCCGGGAGGGACCAAGGCATCGGACAGCGGGTCGTCTGCGCAGCCATGGACAGGCATTCGATCGTGGTCCAAAGCAGCCCCCGTGCCCCGATGATCGCTGATCCCATGACTGCGTATTGCAGCGTGCGCAATGACGCTGCATCTTGCGGGAGGTAGCACAGCAAAACAGTGTCGGAGCGACAGCGCGTGTGCCCTTCGGGAAGACAAGCTGCACGGTATCTCGTCCCGGGTGCCGGGGTCCGCCAGCCACGATGACGCCAGGAGAATTCATCGCCAAGTGGCGGGCGTCGGAGTTGAAGGAACGTTCGGCGTCGCAGTCGCACTTCATCGACCTGTGCCGCCTGCTCGGCGAGCCGAGCCCGACAGACTCCGACCCGGCAGGCGAATGGTATTGCTTCGAGCGTGGCGCGCGGAAGGACGGCGGCGGCGACGGCTGGGCCGACGTATGGAAACGCGGCTGCTTCGCCTGGGAATACAAGGGTCGCCGCGCCGACCTCGACGCGGCGTTCGATCAGTTGCGGCAATACGCGCTGGCGCTGGAGAATCCGCCGCTGCTGATCGTCTCCGATATGGCTCGGTTCCGCATCCGCACCAACTGGACGAACAGCGTGAGCGTAACGCACGAGTTCACGCTCGACGACCTCGCCGCCGGCGCGACCCGCGACAAGCTCAAGTGGGCGATGTCGGACCCGGAACGGCTGCGGCCCGGCGAGACGCGGCAGACGGTGACGGAGCGCGCGGCGGCGACCTTCGCGGAGCTTGCCCAAGGGCTGCGGAACCGGGGCCACGCCCCGCAGATGGTGGCGCACTTCGTCAACCGACTGGTGTTCTGCATGTTCGCCGAGGATGTGGGCCTGCTGCCCGGCGACATGTTCACCCGGATGCTGGAACGCGCACGCGGCGATCCCGAGAAGTTCGCGGACTACGCCTCGCGGTTGTTCGGCGCGATGGCCACTGGCGGCGATGTCGGGTTCGAGCCGGTGGCGTGGTTCAACGGCGGGCTGTTCGACGACGATACGGCGTTGCCGCTCGACCGGAAGGGGATCGAGACGGCGCTCAAGGCGGCGGCGCTCGACTGGTCGGAGATCGACCCGTCCATTCTCGGCACACTGTTCGAGCGCGGTCTCGACCCGGACAAGCGTTCGCAGTTGGGCGCGCATTACACGGACCGTGACAAGATCATGCGGATCGTCGATCCGGTGATAGTCCGTCCGCTGCTCGCGGAGTGGGAAACGGCGAAGGCCGGGATCGCGGGCATGGTCGAACGCGCGGACGCGGCGCGTTCTCCGGCGGCGCAGACACGGCTACGGCGGCAGGCGGATCAGGCGCTACGCACCTTCCTCGAACGGCTGCGGCGGTTCACCGTGCTCGACCCGGCCTGCGGCTCGGGGAACTTCCTGTATCTCGCGCTGCACGCGCTCAAGGACATCGAGCACCGGGTTCAGCTCGAGGCGGAGACGCTCGGTCTTGCGCGGGGGTTCCCGGCGGTCGGCCCGGCGAACGTGAAGGGCATCGAGATCAACGCCTACGC
>VXNK01000019.1 GCA_009840595.1 Rhodospirillaceae bacterium
ATTACGCCGCGACCGGCAACGCCGCCGGGGCGGCGCGGGACGCCGGCTATGCCGCCGGATCGGCGCGCCAGACCGGGCACGAGTTGCTGGAACGCCCCGCCGTGGCCGAACGGGTGCGGGCGATCCGGCAGGCCTGGCAGGCGGTCGAGCGGGCGGAGGCGCAGATCCTGCTCGGCCGGCTGGAGCAGGCCTGGGACGCCGCGGTCGAGAAGGGCTCGGCGGCACTGATGATCCGGGTGGTCAGGTTGCAGGCCGAGCTGTCCGGCCTCGACCGGCGCAGCGCCCACCGGCGCGCCGGCCTGTGGCCCCTGCCCGGAGAGGAGACAGGAGAAGAAGTTGGGGAGAGGCCGGTTGACGGCGCCGAGGGCCCGATCGCCGAAGCCGTGCGCCGGGGCCGGCACCGGACCGAACGGGCGCTCGCTGTCCACCGGGCCAACCGGAAGGCGCTGAGGCGGCGCAAGGATTTCGACGAGGCGGCCTGGCTGGCCACGGCGCAACGCCTGCACGCCACCGTCGAGGAGCGCCGGCCCCGTAGTCCCGACCGGCAGGCGGGCCGGCCGGCGCCCGCCATGACGAATCCTGACAATTCCTTACACGGGTCCTTACACGCGTCCGCAAATCCCGCCGCGGACGCGCCGATACCGGACAGCGTGAGGGACAGCGCGCCGGGCGGCCCGACCCCGGCGGATCCTGACATTTCCTTACATCGGTCCTTACCGGCGCCCGCCGATGGCGCCGGGCCGGAAGCCCCGGTCCCGACAGAACCTGACATTTCCTTACACGGGTCCTTACACGGGTCGTTGGGCCGGGCCGGCCTGCTGCCGGCGGAGACGGCAGGCGGGGTTCCGGCAGGCGGGGCGCCCGCGCTCGACGGGCCGGCCTGGTTCGCCGATCACCACGCCGAGATGGCGCGCATCCAGGCCGAAGGCCGCCCCTTCACCGATCTGGAAATGCTCGCCCACAGGACGTCCGTCGACCGCTACGCTGCGAAGCTGCGGGTACGGAACGCCCGTTTCCCCGACAGCATCCAGGGGGTCAAGTACCCCGGCTGCGCCGGTTTCCCGCAGCCCGCCGGAGAGCCCGGCCCCGAGGAGCGGCGCGCGGAAGCGGAAGAACGGGCCTTCCTCCGGACTCTCGCCCGCACCCGCCCGCCGTATGTGACCGGAATCGCCGGGCGGTATCTCCATGCCTTCGCCTACGACCGCCCGTGCCGCGGCGCGAGGGAAGCGGCGCACACGGACGGCGAACATGACAATTCCTGACAATTCCTGACGAAACAGGACACAGCGCACCGTCCCCTCCCCGTCATTTCGACCGGATCCCCGGCCCGGAGCCTGCCCTGAGCAAAGCCGAAGGGGCCGGGGCGGAGCGGAGAAATCTGGCAGGTGTTCCGTCGACGCCCAAGGCTTCAGCGCTTGGTCCGCCTCCGTCGCCGGCCGGATTTCTCCACTCGCTTCGCTCCGGTCGAAATGACGGGGAAGGGGCGCGCGCCGGTCGGTCTCTGGGTCTGGGGGGGATGGACGGGTGCGGGGATACGGGCCCACTGGGTCGGCCCACGGGGCTGGGTTCCGCACGCCCGCTGGGCCGGCGGCGGCCGCGCCGGGCCCGGCGTTCGCGATTGACGGTCTTTGCCGGAAATCGTTATAGTGGAATAAGTCTAATATAGGAGGAAATGAATATGTCCAAGACAGCCGACCTTTTCGAGCTCTACGCCGAAGACCCGGAAAAGGCCGACCGGATCGTGTTCGGGCGCGAGGCGCATCCGGACCGCCGCGGCTTCCTGAAAGGCGCCGGCCTCGCCAGCATGGGCGCGCTCATCGGCGCGGCGATCCCGTTCCACCGCAACATGCCGTCGGGCTTCATCCCCGAGGCGCTCGCCGCCAAGAAGATGACGATCGAGGGCAAGGACGGGCTGACCGTGCTCAACGACCGGCCGGTCAACGCCGAGACCCCGGCCCACCTGCTCAACGACGCGGTGACGCCGACTTCCCGGCACTTCATCCGCAACAACGGCCTCGTGCCGGAGGACATGGACCCGGCGGCCTGGAAACTGCGCGTCGACGGCCTGGTCAACAGCCCCATGACCTACAGCATCGACGACCTGAAGAAGAAGTTCGAGGTCGTGACCCAGCAGCTCACCATCGAGTGCGGCGGCAACGGCCGGGCCTTCTTCGACCCGCCGGCGCGCGGCAACCAGTGGACGGTCGGCGCGGTCGCCAGCTCGAACTGGACCGGCGTGCGCCTGGCCGACGTGCTCAAGGCCGCGGGCGTCCAGCCGAACGTCGTCTACACCGCCCATGTCGGAGCCGACACGCACCTCTCCGGCAAGGAGGGCAAATTGCCGATCTCGCGCGGCGTGCCGATCGACAAGGCGATGAACCCGAGCAACCTGATCGCCTTCGGCATGAACGGCGGGCCGCTCCATGCGATGAACGGCGCGCCGCTGCGCCTGGTGATCCCGGGCTGGCCGGGCTCGTGCTCGCAGAAATGGCTGAAGCGGATCTGGCTGCGCGACAAGGTCCATGACGGGCCGAAGATGACCGGCAGCGCCTACCGGGTGCCCGACTATCCGGTTTCGCCGGGCGAGAAGGTGCCGAAGAGCGCCATGGGGATCATCCACGCCATGCCGGTGAAATCGCTGATCACGACGCCCAAGACCGGGCTGACCATCTCCGGGCGCGAGCTGGAGGTCGGCGGCCACGCCTGGGCGGGCGACGACGAGGTGGCGCGGGTCGACGTGTCGATGGATTTCGGCGCGTCCTGGCAGCGGGCCGATCTCGGCAAGCCGGCCAACCCCTACGCCTGGCAACACTGGAAGGCGGCGCTGAAATTCCCGCAGAAGGGCTATTACGAGGTCTGGGCGCGGGCGACCGACTCCCGCGGCGTCATCCAGCCCTTCGCCATCGCGTGGAACCCGAAGGGCTACCTGAACAACTCGATGCACCGCATCTCGGTTCGGGTCAGCTGACCGCCATGGGACTGCCGTACTGGCGCGCGGCCTTCGCCGCCGCTTCGTTGGCGTTCGCTTCCTTCGCCGTCCCCGCCGCTCCGGCGGGGACGGTGGGGACCGCGTGGGCGGCCGAAGACGCGGCTGCCGAAGACGACGACGAGGACGAATACGAGGGCCTGCCGCCGGGCGAGGGCCGCGACGAGGTCTTCGGCTATTGCAGCGCCTGCCATTCGATCCGGCTGGTCACCCAGCAGGGCCTGACCCGCGCCGACTGGGGCGAGGTCCTGGTCTACATGGTCGAGGACCACGAGATGGCGGAACTGGAGCCGGAGGACGAAAAGCTGGTCCTCGACTATCTCGCCCGCTTCTACGGCCGGGACCGCCGGGCGCGGAAAATGACGCGCTAGGCCGGGGCCGGCAGCCGCGATACTATCCCGCCGGCAACGGCGTTACGGGCGGGTTCAAGGTGGAGCAGGAGTTCCAGGCCGTTCTGGACGGCATCGAGGGCGACCGGGAAGCGCTGGCCGAGCTGTGCCTGACCCTCGGCAACCTGCCCGACTATTCCGGCGAGGAGCGCGAGGTCGGCGCGGCGGTCGTCGCCTGGCTGCAGGAGGCGGGCATCGAGGCCCGGCTCCAGTTCATGGCGGCTGAGAGCGTCAACGCGATCGGCCTGGTCCGCGGCACCGGCGACCGCGCCGGCGGCGGGCGCTCGCTGATCCTCAACGCCCATATCGATACCCAGGGCGCCCGGCCGGCCGGCGGCGAGGCGGCCGAACGGCGGCTGCGCGGCGCCTGGATCGAGGACGGCCGGCTGTACGGCCGCGGCCTCGCCAACGACAAGGCGCAGCTGGCGGCGCAGATGATCGCCATGCGCGCCGTCGTCCGGTCCGGGGTCACGCTCAAGGAGGACCTTTTCCTCGCCGGCAGCGGCCAGGAGACCTCGGCGCCGCCCGCGGCGGCCGCGGACATCGCCGGCTGGTCCGGCGTCGGCCCGGCGGCCAGCCAGGTGCGCGAGGGCTACGGCGCGCGCTGGCTGGTCGAGCACGGCGTGGTCGCCGACTACGCGCTGATCAGCGAGGTCTCCGATTTCCGCGTCACGGTCGCCCAGGCCGGCTATCTGCGCCTGCGCATCGCCGTGCCGGGCAACCTGGCCTATACCCCCGGCCTGCGCCGCGGCGACGGGCCTTCCGGCAGCCCCAATCCGTTCGAGCGCGCGGCCCGGATCGTGCTGGCGCTGGAGGACTGGGCCCGGCGCTACGAAACCGAAGGCCAGGAGACCTTCCGGGGCGGCACGCTGGTCCCCAAGGCGCAGGTGCTGGAAATGCGCCCGGCCGGGCCGCCCTGGACCGAAGAGCGGGACCATTGCCACATCTTCTTCGACGTGCGGCTGATGCCGAATGCCCATCCGCCGTCGGTCCGGCAGCAGGTGTGCGAGGCGGTCGCGGCGACCGGCATCGAGGCGCAGATCGACGCCTACGATTTCAAGCGCGGCTATATCGCCGAGGGCGCCGAGCCGCTGCTCGACGCGCTGCGCGCAGCCCATGAAACGGCGGTCGGCGGGCCGCTCGACTATACCGCGGCGCTCGAAATGAGCATGTGGCGCGACAGCAACGCCTTCAACGAGGCCGGCATCCCCGCCATAGGCTACGGCCCGCCGGTTGCCGATCCGGGCGGGCCGCGCGGCGCGGCCGGGGTGCAGCGGCCGGTCGCTCTCGACGACCTGGTCAAGCTGGCCAAGGTGTTCGCCCTGACGGCGCTGCAGGTCTGCGGCGTCGCCGGGTGAGGCGGCGGCGAAGGCTCCGATGCCCAGCCCAATGTACGGCCCGATCGACAGCCCGGCGGACTGGCGCGGCCCGGACCTGGCGCCGCGCACCGACTGGACCTACAGGCTGACCGCGGACGACCGGGCGGAGCTCGAGGCCGGCCTCGACCGGTGCATCGCCGGGGGCCGCCCGTTCGCCGACATGACCGCCGCCGACCTGCCATTGCCGGCCTTCGCGCACCGGCTGCTGCACGCCCGCGACGCGCTCGAAACCGGTTGCGGCATCTTTCTGTTCCGGGGTTTCCCGGTGCAGGACCGCAGCGTCGACGACCTGCGCCGGCTCTACTGGGGCATCGGCCGGCATATCGGCACCGCCGTATCCCAGAGCAAGCGCGGCGACATGCTGGGCGACGTGCGCGACATCGGCACCGACGTGTCCGGGCGCGAGGGCCGGGGCTATACCAGCCGGGCCGAGCTGGAGTTCCACACCGATTCGGCGGATGTCAGCGCCCTGTTTTTCCTCAGGACCGCCAGGGCCGGCGGGTTGAGCCGGTTCGTCAGTTCCGTGGCGATCCACAACGAGATCGCCCGGCAGCATCCGGAATTTCTGAAAACCCTGTATGAACCGTTTATCTGGAGCCGGCAGGGCCAGGAGCGCGCCGGCGAGGCGGCGTGGTACGGGCAGCCGGTCTACGGCGTCGAGCGGGGCCATTTCGCCAGCCGCTACATCCGCACCCATATCCTGTCGGCCCGCAGGCACCATGACGCGCCGCCGCTCACCGGCCTGCAAAGCGAGGCGCTGGCCGCCATCGACCGGCTGGCCGGCGACCCGGCCTTCTGCCTCGACATGATGCTGGAGCCGGGCGACATGGTGTTCCTGAACAGCCACACGACCTACCACGCCCGTACCGAGTTCGAGGATCACCCGGAACCGGAGCGCAAGCGCCACTTGCTCCGCCTGTGGCTCTCGGTGCCGAACAGCCGCCCGCTGCCGGAGGGCTGGTCGGCCGTCTACCGCGACCGCCGGCCCGGCGCCGTGCGCGGCGGCTTCCCGGGCCACGCCGAAGCGCCGGCCTACGCCACGGAATAATCGGACGGGCGCCTACCGGTTCCGGCTGCGGGCGAACCTGTCTTCGGTCGCCGCCCAGTCGTCGAAGCCGACGATCCGCTTGTACTCCTCAAAGCCGACGCCGGTCTCCCACAGCCTCATCTCGCCGGAGCGGAAGTCGGCCAGCGCGTCCTGCATGGTCCGGGCGATGCGCAGGATCAGCGAGATGCCGTAGACGATGACGTCGAAGCCGAGGTCGTGCAGCCGGTCCGGCGGCAGGATCGGCGTGCGGCCGCCTTCGAGCGGGTTGGCGAGCTGCGGCACGTCGAAGGCGCCGCCGACGATCGCCAGCTCCTCCTCGGTCTCCGGCGCCTCGACGAAGACGGCGTCGGCGCCGGCCTCGACATAGGCGCGGCCCCGGCGCAGCGCCTCGTCCAGGCCATGGACCGCACGGGCGTCGGTGCGCGCGACGATCATCGTGTCCGGATCGCGCCGTGCATCGAGCGCCGCCTGCACCTTGTCGACCATGAAGGCGGCGTCGACGACATCCTTGCCCGCCATGTGGCCGCAGCGCTTGGGCCAGGTCTGGTCCTCGATCATGATCGCGCCGGCGCCCATGTCCTCGTAGGTGCGGACCGTGTGGGCGACATTCTTGACGTCGCCGTAGCCGTCGTCGCCGTCGACCAGTACCGGCAGGCCGGTCGCGCCCAGGATGTCGCGCACGCCGGCCGATATCTCGCCCAGACCCTTGATGCCGATGTCCGGCACGCCGTAGCGCGCGCCGACCAGCGGAAAGCCGCCGATGAAGAAGGCGGGGTAGCCGGCCCGCTCGATCAGCCGGGCGCTCAGCCCGTCATGGGCGCCGATCAGGACCAGCGGATCGTGGGCGGCGAGGACGCTTCGGAAAGAGGCGCGGCGCATGATCGTGTCTCCCTTTCGAACAGGCGGCGGTCCCGCGCCGGCCCTGCGGCCGGGCTCACCCCAGGTCCGGTCCGGCGGTGGCGTAGAGCAGGGCCGGGTCGCCGAAGCCGGCCTTGCGGCTGCGCACCATGCGGACCAAGGGCCATTGCAGCACGAATCCGCTGGCCTGCAACCATTCGATCAGGCCCCGCCGGGCGTCGGCGACATCGATACGGACCGGCCCCCGCACCGCGCCGAGCGCGGCGGCGGCGAGCGCCCGGGCGACATCGTCGCCGGTCGCCGCCAGCGGGCCGACCTGCACCGCCTCGCGCCCGTCGCGCGCCAGGACGTAGCCGGAAAGCCGGCCGTCCCGAAAGGCGGCGAAGGCGGCCTGCGGCTGCCTGCGGCGCAGGTGGTGGAGCAGTTCCAGGCGGTCGGCGCCGAACAGCCGGCGGTCCATCAGGGAGACCGCTTCGAGGTCGGCGGCGGCCAGACGGCGCACCCGCGGCCTGCCGGAGTCCGGCGGTTCGGCGGATTCCGGCGGCGGCGACACGGCCTCGGCCCGGTAGTAGCCGAGACGGTAGAGGTCGCGGAAGCCGGCACGGCGGCAGGCCCGGCGTCCGTCGACCGTCGCGTCCAGGCCCGGCGCCCGTCCGGCGGCTTCCTGCCGGCGCACCACCTCGGCCGCCAGCAGGGCGGCGATGCCCTGCCCGCGCCAGTCGGGCGCGACCGGCGCCGGGCCGATCCAGGCGAAGCGGCCATAGGGCAGGGCCGTCGCCGCGGCGACCGGCGCCCCGTCGGCGTCGACCATGCCGACGCCGGTGCCGCGCGCCAGCAGGAAACGCCAGTCGTCCACGGTCCGGTTGCCGCCGGCGAGGGCGGAAAGGCGGGATACGGCCGCCGCATGGACCGGCGACAGGTCGGTCAGCCGGAGCGAGTCCATCGATGCCGCCGTCATGGCCGGCCCGGATATGTCATCGAAGGGGCGCCGCCGCGCCCGGCCGCAAGGGACGGCGTGCGGATGCCGGCCCCGGCCGGAAGCGGGCGTCGCGCCACGATCAGGGCCCTTGCGCCGCCGGAATGGCGCCGGCCTCGCGGAGCGCTTCGATCTCGCGTCCGGAAAGGCCGAATTCGGCCAGCACCGCTTCGGTATCCGCGCCGATGGCGGAGGACCCGCCGCTGATTTCCGGCCCGTCCTCGTTCGCCACGAAGGCGCCGCCGATGGTGCGCGGGGCGGCGGGATTGGCCGCCGGATCGTCCCGGAACACGGCGCGGTGGGCCATCTGGTCGAGGCCGGCGACCGCCTTCGCGTCGAGCACGCAGGAGGCCGACTGCCCGGCTTCGCGCAGCCGGGCCTCCCATTCCCGCATCGGGCGTTTGCGGAAGGCGTCGCAGACAAGGTCCGCGATCTCCTGCGAGCGCGGCGCGGCCGGGTTCTCGGGGTCGAATTCGTCCCACAGGTCGGGATCGAGGCCGGCCAGTTCGAGCACGGTCCGGCCCTGAGCCCGCGTCACCGCGCTCACGGCGATATGGCCGTCGCTGCACGGGAAGGCGTCCGCGGTGAGCACGGCCGCGGTCGAGCGGTTGCCGATCAGGCCGCCGCCGCTGCCGTCGGTGAAGACCCGGGAGAACACCGAGAGCTGCATCAGGATCGCCGTGTCGATCATGGCGAGGTCGATATACTGGCCGCGGCCGGTCTGCGCCCGGCGGAACAGGGCGGCGGCGATGGCGTAGGCGGCCAGGAAGGCGCTCGGCACGTCGACCGGCAGGAAGCCGGCGCGGGTCGGCCCGGTCTCCGGATGGCCGTTGTTCGCCATCATGCCGGAGATCGCCTGGATGGTGCCGTCGTAGGCCGGCTCGCCGGCGAGCGGCCCGGTCTGGCCGTAGCCGGAGATCGAGCAATAGACGATGTCCGGCCGCACGGCGCGCACGGCCTCGTAGTCGAGTCCGAGCCGCGCCATCGCGCCGGGCCGGAAATTCTCCAGCAGCACGTCGCAGCCGGCGGCGACCTTCAGGATCGCGTCGCGGCCGGCCGGGTTCTTCAGGTCGATCGCGACCGAGCGCTTGCCGCGGTTGACCAGCTCGTAGGCCGCCGAATCGGCGTCCGCCGGCTGGGAGCCCGTCTTGAAAATCTTGCGCAGCTGGTCGCCGTGCGCCGGCTCGACCTTGACGACCCCGGCGCCCTGGTTGCCCAGCAGCTGCGCGGCGTAGGGCCCGGAGACGACCTGGGAGAAATCGAGAATGCGGATGCCGTCGAAGGCCTGGGGCAAGGGGCCGATCCCTTCGGTTCGTGCCGGAAATCGTGCCGCTGCTTATAAGAAATTCTTTGCCCGCCTCGATAGCTTTATTTGGGTTGTGCCGATCGTGCCGAATGTCCACGATGCGGCCAGTCTCATCCGTTTTGAGGAGATTCGATATGTGGCTCGAATCGAAACCCGGGCGTCGCGGCCGGAAGCCGCCGCCTCGGCGCATGGTCCGCCGGTCGGCCGCCTAGTGGTGCCTGGCGGCCGCGCTCGCCGCCGCGGCGCCCGCGGTCGCCGCTTCGGCCGAACCCAGGCCAGCAGACGACCGGACTTCGGTAGCCAGCCACATTCCCGGTCCGGCCGGCGGCGTGCGGCCGGTCCATGTCATAACCCGGCGGGAGATCGAACGGTCCGGTGCGGCGACAGTCGCGGAACTGGTGTCGAACCTGAACGCTTACAACTATTTCGGCATATACCGGTCCCTGCTCAGAGTGTGAAAGTATTTCAATAAATCCGGGTTTGCGGTCCGGCCGCCCG
>VXNK01000071.1 GCA_009840595.1 Rhodospirillaceae bacterium
GGCGGGGCCCGCGCCCGGGCCCCCCCCTGCCCCCCGGGCGCTCCCACACCCCCCCCCCACACCCGCCGCGCGCGGCGCCGGGGGCGGGGCCGCCCCCCGCGGCGGCCGGCCTCCTGGAGATAGTTCTCCAGCGAGCCCGGTATGTCGGCGTGGATGACCAGCCGCACGTCCGGCTTGTCGATCCCCATGCCGAAGGCGTTGGTGGCTGCGATCGCGCGCAGCTCGCCGGCGATGAAGCGCCGCTGCACGTCCTTCTTGGTTTCTGGAGGGAGACCCGCGTGGAAGCGATCCGCGGCCACCCCCTTCAACTGGAGGAATTCCGCAATATCCTCGCTCTGCTGCCGCGTCGCGCAATAGACGATGGCGCCGCCCGGCATGTCGGACGGCAGGTGCGCTTCCAGCACCTGAAAGATGTCCGAGAACTTCTCGCCGCCCGCGGTCGGGATCACCTTGAAGGCGAGATTGGCCCGCTCGGCGCCGCCGTCGAACACCGCCAGTTCGATGCCGAGTTCGTCCCGGAAATGCCGGGCGATGTCCTCGATGACGTCGGGCTTGGCGGTTGCGGTCAGGCACAGGACCGGTGGCACCGGCCCGTCATCCGCCTTCTCGCGGATGAAGCGCCCGACATAGCGATAGTCGGGCCGGAAGTCGTGGCCCCAGCGCGACAGGCAATGCGCCTCGTCCAGCACCCAGGCGCCGATCTCGCGCTGCTCGAGTGCGCGCCGCAATGTGCGCGAGCGCAGCTGCTCAGGCGAGATCAGCAGGATGCCGGCGTCGCCCAGCCGGACCCGGTCCAGGGCGTCGGCGCGCTCCGGCATCGACAAGAGCCCGTTGACGGTCACGCAGCAGCCGACATCGCGCTCTTCCAGACCGGCGACCTGATCGGCCATCAGCGCGACCAGCGGCGAGATCACGACCGTCAGCGCACCGGTCTTGTCATAGCGCGACAGCGCGGGGATCTGGTAGCAGAGCGACTTCCCCGTGCCGGTGGGCAGAATCCCGAGGGCGTGCCGTCCCGCCATCGCCTCTTCGACGATGGCCTGCTGCATGGGCCTGCCGTCGTCGTCCGCCGGATCGGGGCGAAAGCCGTCATAACCGAACCAGCGTTTCAGCTCCTTGCCCGCGTCATGGAATTCCCGGCACCAGCTGCAGGACGGTTCGGTGCAGGCGGTGTCCCTGAGGCGGCGCACCAACTGGCCCGCCTCCGGAAACTGGCGGCGCACCCAGGGCGGCATCACCGAATTGCCGCCCGCCACCGACAGCCATGCCAGGGCATAGGCCAGCGGCCAGCCGAACCTGTCCGGGTCCGCCATGATCTCGCTCGCCTGGGTTACGCAGGCGGCAGTCTCCAGCCGCCGTCCGATCGCCGCCACGGCCTCGGTCCGGGAAGGTCGCCCGGCTTGCCGAACCTGCTGGAAAAACCCGTCGAGGGCGCGGTCGACGCCGTCGGACTCGGGGGTGCACAGCCAGTGCCATGCAGCGAGCAGGTCCGGTGGGGCCTTCGCCAGGTCCCCGCGTTCGTCGCCGAACAGGTCGAGCGCAATCCTGGCATCCCACTTCGGGTCGTTGCGTCGTCCGCTCCTGAGACCGCCGTCCTGATAGTGCTTGACGAGGCTGTGATAGGGATTGCCGGGGAAGGCGAGCGGGCTCAGCCGCAGGGTGTCCACGGCCGGCAGCTTGAGCAGTCGGAGGTCCGGCTTCGCCGCCGCCAGATGGGGCAGGTCGAAGGCGATCAGGTTGTGCCCCAGGACAAACTCGGCCCCGTCGGCGAAGTCGTCGAGCTTCGCCAGCCCGGCGGCCAGACCGCCGCTGGAATGCGTCAGACTGCGGCCGGTATCCCCGCGCACCGCCCCAAGAGCATGAATGCGCTTGTCCTTGCCGACTTCAAGATCGAGAGAAATGCAGGCCGGCCGGAACGGGGCGCAGTCTCGCGGCGCGGTCCCGTCGGGACCCTGCGAGCCGTCGGTCGTTCCACCCGTCACGCGGTAGTCGACTTCGAATTCCGGGGCACGCTCGTGTTGGCCCATGGTCCCGAACGTCGCCAAGCCGCAACGCCGTTCATGCCGCCGCCCAGGGATCGACGACCTCGATGTTGATGTCCTTGAAGTCCCGGACGTTGCGCGTGATCACCGCCATGCCGCGGGACCGGGCGCAACAGTTCGGATACTACATTCGTGTCAAGCAGGAACATCACCGCCCGCCTTACTCCAAGGAGGGCGGTTCGCGCATTGGCCCGCGCGGCGGCAGTTCCAGGTCCACGCCACCGAGGGGGGCGATCCGAGATCGAATGGCCGCCGCGAGATTGTGCGGGGCGTTCTTGCGTTCGACGGCATGGCGCAGGATCAGCCGCGCCTCTTCTTCCATGGAGCGGCCGTTGTCGGCCGCCTGTACGCGCAGCCGCGTCTTCACGTCGTCGTCGAGATTGCGGATCGTGATGCTCGCCATGCCCGTGTCCCCCGCCTGTCGTTCGGCGGCATTCTAGGAGCGACTGCGATGCGATCAAGACACCGACGCGCGGCTTCCTGACCAGACAGGACGTGCCGACGCCGCGGCCGCCGACATCCGTAGAGTCGTCACCGAAGTCGCCGTTCAAGCCCTCGTTTGATTGCGCCGACATGCCTGCGGCTCTCCGGCACATGTTCGACCGCCCCGCCGACGCCAGACTCGTCGCCGGTCGCTGCGGCGGGCTACTTACCCACAGTTCCGCCGAAGAAAGCCTCCAACACCAGTCCGGTGGCTACGGCGGTGGCGCGCTCAACTGCGCAAATGATCGAATATGCGCGGTTTTAGGTGATCGTCGACACTTTTCCATGACCATTCATGTACCGTTTCGTTTCCTGGTTCAGCGCATCCGTGCCCATCATCGTCGCGGGGTCGCAGGGTTCGGTTTCCCGAGCCCCCTATGCCCGACCGACCGAAATCGGGTGCAGAGGCCGGATTCGGGCCGCAGCGGCAGCCGCCGTCCCGACACGCCTAGTCAAGGGCCCGACGAGGCCGGTGGCGTTTCCTGTCGGTCGAGCCAAAGCGCATAGAGTGCGGCCGCCAAACTCAAGGCCGATGACAGCAGCATCATGCCAAGTAGCCCGTAGGCTGCATTTTCCGTCGTCAGAATGGCCCCGATGGCCGCCGATATCGCCGCTCCCCCCGCCACGGTCAAGGCGCCGGACAGGCCCGAAGCGCTGCCGGCCAGATCCGGTTGCACCGACAGGGCGCCGGAACTGCTGCTCGGCATGGTGATGCCATTGCCGATACCGAGACAAACACAGGCGCCGAACAGGGTCAGCTCGTGCACAAACCCTGCCGCCAGGACCGACAGCCCCAGGATCAGGCCGAAGCAAGCCACGATCCGCCCGCCGATCATCATGGTGACAAGCGCATATCGCGCGGCAAAACGGCCGGAGAGAAAGCTGCCGAACAAAAAACCCAACGTGATGCTTCCGATGTAGACGCCGAGCAGCGCCGGGGGCACATCGAACAGCGTGACGGCGACCAGCGGTGCGCCGGCGAGAAAGGCGTAGAAGCCGCCGGAGCGCACGGACGGCGGCGAGACTGCTGCGCCGTTCTCCTCGCCCCCTGGCAGAACCTGTCCCGCGCCCAGATCGTCCAAGAACTCGCCGAGGCGCAGAGCTTGACCGAGGGCCTGGTCTTGTGCTCCGGGAGCTCGAACCGCCGTTCATGGAACTGAACCACATCACGCCGCGATCCGACCGCGGGGAGAACGACATATCGAACCGGAATCTAATCTGCCGACCGTGCAACGGACGCAAGAGCGCCAGGCTCACCATAAAGGGGTTACTGGACGCCAACCGGAAAGCCGGATGGCTCAAGGATCGGAAGCTGGCCGAACATGCCCGCGACCTTGCCCATGAGCGGTATGAGGAGGTCCGCTACCGGTGCCGCTGGCCCGCCGTCACCGGCGACCTGTTCGGCTGATTCCCGCCGCCCTATATTCATGCGGCGCATGTTCCCGGTGACACCGGATTGCCTTTTCGGTAATTTCGCTAGACGCGAATTGGAGGGCAGGGTCGGAAAATGGCTGACAGCGACAAGCTGAACAACGATGCGAACCTGCTGGCCAAGGCCATGCGGCAGGTGTTCACGGAGGCGGTCGAAGGGACGGTCGAGCCGCTGCATACCGAAATCAAGGCGGCGCACACCGAAATGCACGACATGGAAGTCCGGCTCGACAAGAAGATCGACGACGGCCGGCGAAAAGCTGTCGAGAGCCGTTAGGCGATCATCGGGATCGCAGAGCGGCCGGCGCCTCCCCATATGGCAGACTCTGATGTAGTCCCCCACGCTGACACGAATTGGGCTGATGTGGGGTTGGCGCTTGTGGACTTCGCGAGGGAAGACACCGCGAATTTCTTGGGAGTCGTGGCCGGACTAGGAGGGGTTCTGTGGTTTTTGTTCCCGAGGGCGACGGTGACGCTGCGAGATGCGTATCGTGCCGCACGGTCGGGGGCGGGGCGGCGGAGTGATGATGATGACTGAAGCGGTGCTTCTGAAAATCGGCTATATCGTTGGGGCCGTAATTGTCTATGGCCTTCTTCGGTGGCGGATCATGGCAGTAACCCATGAATTCCGGGTGCGGGCCGGTTGCGACACCGACCGCTTGGTAGCTGGCGGGGGTATTCCAGCGGACATGCAGCGCGCTCTTCAAGGCTGGGCCGACCGGATGTATCAACCGACAACGCCTTGGCTGATCGTATTGGGGATGCTGATTGCTGTCCTGATGCCTTATCAGCAGTTAGGCCGCAAGTACGATGCCATGATGCGTTCGCTTCCCTCGGAAATCCGCGAGGAGGTGGCACGCCTGAATGTCAGACTTGTCTTCGCCGCTGTCACTACGAGTCCCCTCGCCAGCCTCGCGACTTTCCTGATCTTGGTGGTCGGCTTGATAGTCCGGAGGTCAGTTGAGTCGCTTAAGAGGCAGATCGAGGCGCTTGTCGGAGCCTATCCGCTCGCCTTCGCACGCGCCCCGCTGGGAGCCTAGGCGATCAGGTCGCGGTACATGAGCCGCTTGCCGACCATCGCGGCTACCACGTTCGCCATCTGATCGACGGTATCCCGCTCCCGGACGTCGTGGCGTCCGACGAACTCGTTGACGTACCGCTGCAAGTGCTTGGCCGACAGATGGTGAAACGTACCCTGATGGGCGCGTTTCAGCATGGCCCAGAACGACTCGATGCCGTTCGTGTGCGCCATCCCGCGGACGTATTCCCCGACACTGTGATTGACGGCTTCGTGCCGGAAATCGCCCATGCCGCGGTATGCTCTGGCGCCGTCGGTAAAGACCTGTGCGACCGGCGCCGGCCTCGCCTGCGGCCCGGTTGCCCCGGTGGGCCAACAGGCCCCCACGCGGCTTCGCTCCGCGCGACGTGGGACGCTGCACGAAGCCGTGCGGGTCCCCCCTATTTGGCTACCGGGACAACCTCCGCCGTGCCGCTCAGGGGGTCAATTTTGCACGCCGATAGGGGGGCAATCTTCAGTGCGATTGACATTGCAGATGTGGATTGTCCCGGAGCGCACAGGTCTCGACCCCGGCTACGAGCAGAAGGCGTTTCCGGCCGAACGGCAGCGGGGCGCCCTGGGCCTCGTCGCGGCCCGCGGCGGTCGCGGCGGCGCTCTGAAGATCCGCTGCGACGTCGATCTCTACGCGGCGTTGCTGTCGTCGGGCGAGGGAGGCGGATTTACCGTGCGTGACGACCGCAGGGTGTGGGATGCAGGCCGCCCGCGGCACGCTTGCCGTGAACGGCGAGTGCCTTGCGGTCGGCTACGGCTTCGGCGTCGAGCCCGACCGTCACCTCGTCCGGAACCACGTCCAGGCGCTCACCGGCCGGACCGGTGTCGCAGGAGCCCTCTGCCCCGACCGGCAACGGGACAAACGCCATATCCGCATTTGCCGCCGGCGGGACCTGCCGACCGTCCCGCGCCAGGCGGCGCCGGTCCGATACCCGGTTCGGATTTCGCTGCCGAACGACACAACTGACGGCGTGGCGGTCGGGCCCTTACCCCTGCGCCGCCCGGTGCCGCCGCCGCGAGCGGTTCCCGGCGGCCGACCCCGTTCCGTCGTGCCCCGTTCCGTCGTGCCCCGTTCCGTCGTGCCCGGTGCGGAGCCAGCGGTCGAGAGGAAACTCGCCGCTGCCGTAGTTGCATTCGAAGTGGCGGTGATGCAGGTGGTGGAAGAAGGCATCGAGGGCAAGGATGCGCCGGCCGGCAACGCTCAGGGCATCGAAGCCCGAATGACCCGACGGCGCGCCCAAGAGTTGCCAGAACAGCAGGAAGAGCATGTGCACGGGATGGCTGGGCAGCAGGAAGAAGATGGCGAGGCTCGAAAAGTAGAGCACATGCTCCACCGGGTGCATGGCCAGTCCAGACCATGGTGTCGGCGAGACATTGCGGTGGTGCACGGCGTGCACCCACCGGTAGAGCGGCTTCCAGTGCAGAGCCCTGTGGATGACGAAGAAGTGGGCGCTCTGCCACAGGGTAAGCAGGGGAAAGAGCAGAACGAACACGACCGGATGTTCGGCAAATCCGATCCCGGTAAAGACACCGCGCGCGTACATGACACGCGCCAGCAGTTCCCAGGCGGTGGCCACGGGCGCGGCGTAGACCATGGTCCAGAACATGTTGTCCCATGTCTGGTGGCCGAGGAAGAATCTTCGGCCCCGGCGCCGAGCCGCATCGGGCCGGTCGTACTCGAAGGCACTTTCCTGGACCCGGTAGGTGTGAAACCAGAGATGCAGCCCTCCGGCGACGACCGCCAGGGCAATGACGTTGCGCAGGAGAACCTCGAGCGGCCAGCCGGCCGAGAGCGTGCTCTGCGCCGCGTCGACCGGCTGCAGCCACAGACCGACGAACAGCGCGAAGATCAGGAAGAGCGTCCGGTCCGACGGGCGCGTGAAGTAGGCCACGAGCCAATGCGCTACCGCGAGCGGGCGCGGCGGCCAGTCCCAATAGGGCACGCCCGCCAGCGGCACGGGCGGATGCCAGTTCCACCGGAACGACATCGCCGCCGCAGAGGCCGGCGCCTCTCCCCCACGATCATCCGCTACGGCCATGGCCTCACACCGCCGCCACATTCCCTGCAAGGGCGAGACTACACCGCCATTTGCCCGAAAACCATTCGGTAATCGCTCTTCGGGCGTCCGCCGGTGTGCCGGAGCCAGGCCATACGCGCCGCCGGGTAGAGCAGCGCACGGCCTGCCGGAACGGCCTCTCTCGGGACGCGGCCGCGGCCGCCGGGAACGATCGGCGGCTCAGGCCAGCCGGCAGGTACATGCTCCCGTCGCTCCGAACTGCTTTCTTGGATTGCCGGCAACGACCCGGTGGAGATGGCCCCAACCCCTTGCCGCGTCGGGTATCCATGCGCCAGCCGGGAATTCATCCGGGTCGCAGGCACGTGCTGCCGGACCGCCGTCCGTCGTTCGGTCTCCGCCGACACGCCCCGCGCCGCGAGGAGGAGAGGTTCGGCCGTGAGGGGCGGCGGCCGGGATGTCCGGGGAGGGCGTCCGGCCGTCGATTTCCCCCACGGCACGACGGAGGCGGCAGCATGACGACAACTCTGGCGGTTCCCGGCAACACGGCGAACACGTTTCTGACGCATTTCTTCGGCGGCGGCCTCGAGGACGGCGAACGCTATCTGGTCGAGCGCTTCAAGGCGATGGTGAACGGCGACATCCGCCGCTGCCCCGACGAGGCGCCGGCGCAGGGCAAGGGCCGGCGCCAGGCGAAGTTCGCGACCGCCACGCTGAAGGCGGTCAAGGAACTGCGTCCGGCGCGCAACGAGATCATCGTCTGCACCGGACTGCGCTCGAAGGGCGGGGTCCAGTATTGGGGCGTCCACGCCATGGGCCTCGGTCTCGACCGCAGGCAGCGCGGCTGACCGGCGCTGCGTGAGGACGTCCTGCCGGCAGGGCGTCCGATTTCTCTTTTCCCACATCGATGGAGGAGGCCGTCATGGCTTACGCCGACCCGGAAGCCGGCCGCGCCGCGGATCGCGAACGGTTCCGCAAGCGCACGGCCGCGCGGGTTGCCCAGGGCCTGTGCCCGCGCTGCGGCGAGCGCCCGCCCGCGCCGGAGCGCAGCCTGTGCGGGCCGTGCAACGACAAGCGCAACGCCGCATCCCGCGCCCGCGACGCCCGGCTGCGCGCCGAAGGCAAACCCCGGCGGGATCCCGTTCGGGAGCGGGAATACGAGCGCGAGCGCTCGCGCCGGGAGGCCGAAGCGCGCCGGGCCGCGGGCCTCTGCACCCGCTGCGGCAGGCAACCGGCCGCGCTCGGCAGATCGTCCTGCGAGCCGTGTCTGGAGAAGCGCAGGGCCGCCGACCGAGCCCGCTACGCCGCCGGCAAGGCTGCGGGACTGCCTTACGGCGGCGCCAATGCCGACGCCAAGAGGCGCGCCGGCCGGGCCAAGAGCAGGCGGCGCCAGAAAGCGCGGAAGGATGCCGGTCTTTGCATCCGGTGCGGCAAACGCCCGCCGGTCGAGGGCGGCACGACCTGTACGCCCTGCCGGCAGAAGCGCCAGGCGGCCGAACAGCGGAACTATGCCGCACGGCGCGCCGCCGGCTGCTGCACCCGGTGCGGAGAGCCGGTCTTCGAGGGCCTGTCGCGCTGCCGCCCCTGCGCCCTCGCCGACGACGCCGGCCGGTCGCCGGAACGGAAGAACGCCCGCAGCCGGCAGCGCTACGCCGAACGGCGGGCCAGGGGCCTCTGCACGGCCTGCGGGGCGCCCTCGCAGGGGGCGAGCCGGTGTCCGACTTGTGCGGAGAAGTCGTATCACGGATCGGGGTATTTCAGGGGGATTCCGGTCTGGGACCCGCGCTGGACCGTGATCGAGCTCGACACCGGCAAAGAGCACGGACCCTTCGACAGCGCAGCCGACGTCGCCCTCTGCCTCGCCTTCGAGAAGCTCGACCGCGACCGGGTCGAAGTGCTGTCCGACGCGAGCCCGATGGCTTCGCTGACGGCCTGGGGTTGACCGCCGGCCTCCTGCTGCGCTGCCGGCCCGCCGGCCGCCGTCACGGTCAGGTCGGCGCCCCAGCGCTGGAACGCGCTGCCCGCGGCCAGCGCCTTCAGGTCGGCGTTACGGCGGTATGCGGTGCCGCGCCGGAGCGCGAATCCCGTCGCCAAATGGCCGAGCCAAGAGTTCGGCTTGCCCCGGCACATCCTGCTGCGCTTCGGCGGCGGGCGCCCCGATATCTCGACATCCCATTCCCATGCCGGGATCAGGGCCGGAATCAGCGCCAGGAATGCCGGAACCGCGTATCCGGACCAGCGCATCGCCGTCTCCCTCGCCGCCGGCGCCGCCATGCAGGCCGGCCGAGCTGCTGCTCAGAGTGTGAAAGTATTTCAATAAATCCGGGTTTGCGGTCCGGCCGCCC
>VXNK01000153.1 GCA_009840595.1 Rhodospirillaceae bacterium
ATAGTGGGTTTGCGGTTTATTTGTGTATAACGACCCTCGACCCCCCCCCCCCCCCCTGGCCCCTCCCCCAAGGGGAGGGGGGACGCCCTGCTTCGCTGCCGGTTTCCACTCGCGCCCGTTTCCCGGAGGAACTGGAAGGGCCCTACTCGTCGTAGCGGATCAGGGTTTCGAGGGGGATGTCGAGGCCTTCGCGGGCGTTGAGGAAGGTGAGTTCGATCAGGCAGGCCGCCGCGGCGGCCGTGCCGCCGACCTTGCGGATCAGTTCTATCGACGCGCGCAGCGTGCCGCCGGTCGCGATCAGGTCGTCGAGCAGGACGACCCGCCGGCCCGGCGCCACCGCATCGGCCTGGATTTCCACCCGGTCCGAGCCGTATTCGAGCTCGTAGCTGTGGCCGACCGTCTCGCCCGGCAGCTTGCCCCGCTTGCGCACCATGACGAAGCCGCAGCCCAGCTTGAGCGCGAGCGGCGCGGCGACCAGGAAGCCGCGGGATTCGATGCCGGCCAGCACGTCCGGCCGGTAGGGCGCGACCGCCGCCGCCAGCCGCTCGACCGCCGCCTGCCAGGCCGCCGGATGGGCCAGCAGGGTCGAGATGTCGTAGAACAGGATGCCCGGTTTCGGAAAATCCGGGATGCCGCGGATATGGTCCTTCAGATCCATCGCGCGCCGCGCCTCCCTCGGTGACCGCTCCGGCGCAGCATAGCCGCCCATCCGGGTTCGCGGAACCGGGCGCGGGCAAAGCGCGACTCCCACGCCGCGCCGGAATCGGCTAGGCTCCGGCGAAACTCCCGCTTCGGACCCCGGATACGAGACCCCGATACGAGACCCCGATACGAGATGGCGCCATGAACGAGCTCGCCCCCGCCCCCCGGCCGGCAACCGCGGCCGGCAGCGCCGCCCCAACAACTGCGGCCACCATGACCGGCTTCGGCAACGAACACGCGACCGAGGCCCTGCCCGGCGCGCTGCCGGAGGGCCGCAACTCGCCCCAGCGGCCGGCCTACGGCCTCTATGCCGAGCAGATCAGCGGCACCGCCTTCACCGCGCCGCGCGCCCAGAACCGGCGCACCTGGTTCTACCGCATCGCGCCCTCGGTCCTGGCCCAGGGCGACTGGCGCCGCATCGACCTGCCGCTCTGGCTGACCGCGCCGGCGGCGGACGGGACCTTTCCGCATGCCCAGTGCCGCTGGTCGCCGCAGCCGGTGCCCGAAGCCCCCGCCGACTTCCTCGACGGCATGGCGAGCTATGTCTGGAACGGCGACATGGGCGCCGGGGCTGGCCTGGCGGTCCACCTGTACCGCGCCAACGCCTCGATGGAGCGGCGCTATTTCCGCAACGCCGACGCCGAGATGGTGCTGCTGCCGGAGACCGGCAACGTCCGCCTGCGCACCGAATGCGGCGTGCTCGACCTGACGCCCGGCGACTTCGCCGTGATCCCGCGTGGCATCAAGATCGCCGTGGACCTGCCGGACGGCCCGTCGCGCGGCTATCTGTGCGAGAACTACGGCGCCCCCTTCGAGCTGCCGGACCTCGGCCCGATCGGCGCCAACGGCCTCGCCAACCCGCGCGATTTCTACTATCCGCAGGCCGCCTACGAGGACAGGGCGGGCGCGTTCGAGCTGGTGCAGAAGGCCGGCGGCGCCTTCCACGCCTGCGCGCTTTCCCACTCGCCGCTCGACGTCGTCGCCTGGCACGGCACCCACGCGCCGTACAAATACGACCTGCGCGATTTCAACGTTCTCGGCTCGATCAGCTTCGACCATCCCGACCCGTCGATCTTCACCGTGCTGACCTCGCGCTCCGACACGCCGGGCGTCGCCAACGCCGACCTCGTCGTCTTCGCGCCGCGCTGGCTGGTCGGCCAGGACACCTTCCGGCCGCCCTGGTACCATCTCAATACGATGAGCGAGTTCATGGGGCTGCTCTACGGCGTGTACGACGCCAGGCCGAAGGGCTTCCTGCCCGGCGGCGCCAGCCTGCACAACTGCATGATCCCGCACGGTCCGTCGCCGGAGAGCTTCGAGGCGGCGAGTGCCCACGACCTGTCGCCCCAGCATATCGACAGCGGCATCAGCTTCATGTTCGAGAGCCGCCATCCCTACCGCGTCACCGACCACGCCATGACCGGCGGCGCCCTCCAGACCGACTACCCGGCCGACTGGCGGGGGCTGAAGCGGCAGTTTACGGGGTAGGCGCCGGCGGCGTCGCGTGACGTGGGCCTTGATATCCGATGATTAAGAACAATATATGAACAAAAATGCGGGAAGCCGCGGCGGCCCGAATGCAAAATATCCAGCCTGCAGGTCGGTCCGCATCGATGGCACGGCAGCGGATCATGACGAATCATGACATCTCATGACATCGCCGCACATCCTTCCGACCGGGCACGCTCCTCGCCCGTCATCCCGACCGGGCGGAGCAGCCTGCCGTCCGCTCCGGTCGGAATGACGAATGAGATCGGTGCGAAGGCCGGGGATCGGAACATGACATTTCCTGACACATGCGCGCGCACCCGCCGCCCGTGCCCTGTCCCGTCGTGCCGGCCGGGCGTCCCTCTTCCGTCGTCCCGACCGGGCGCAAAACCCAACGCCGTCATTCCGACCGAGCGAAGCGAGTGGAGGAATCTCGACTCGATCCCGACAACGGCAACCCGGAAACCAGCGACGGGATTCCTCCGCTACGCCCCGGATTTAATCCGGGGCTCCGGTCGGAATGACGGGAGAGGGCGAAGAAAGGAGCGCCCATGACGAATCATGACGGATCATGACATTTCATGACACACCCGAAACCCCTCCTTGTCACCCCGGACGGAGCGCAGCGACGGTCCGGGGTCCAGAGTCGCCCGGCACGGACTCTCGGGTCGGGCCCTTCGACTTCGCCCAGAGCCCGCCCTGAGCGAAGCCGAAGGGGCAGGCTCTGGGACCGGATCGGGGTCCGGGGCGACACTGTGTTGCGTTCGGCGCGAGCCCGAAGCCCCCTGACGAATCATGACGAATCATGACATTTCATGACAGACCATGATACATCGCGATACCCGCAGACGGCTGCTGGCCCTGTTGCCCTGACGGCGCCGACGCTCCGGCTTCCGAAAGCGGCCGGCTCGCCGGTCACGCCGATCGCAACCGTTCGAGGCCGGAGCACACCGCAGCCCGGCCGGCGGGGCGCCCGGAAATCGAGGAACGGAACCGAATGAAAGTCTGGCAAATCGTCGGCGACGGCGGCATCGACGCCCTGGAACAGGCCGACCGGCCTTCGCCCGCGCCGGGGCCGGGGCAGGTCGCGGTCCGGGTGCGGGCCAATTCGATCAACTATCGCGACCTCAACGCGGTCCGGGCGCCGGGCCGGGTCGGGATCGCCTTTCCGCGCATCCCGAATTCCGACGGCGCGGGCGACGTGACGGCGGTCGGCGCGGGCGTCACCGGCCTCGCGGTCGGCGACCGGGTCGCCGGCTGCTTCTTCCAGGATTGGGCCGCGGGAGGGATTTCGGCGGCCGCGATGGCGAGCGCCCTAGGCGGACCGATCGACGGCATGCTGGCCGAAGAGGTCGTGCTCAATGCCCACGGCGTCGTCCCCGTCCCCGACCATCTGGATTATGCCGAGGCGGCCACCCTGCCCTGCGCCGCGCTGACGGCGTGGAACGGGCTGGTCGTCAGCGGCGACCTCAAGGCCGGCGAGACGGTGCTGCTGCTCGGCACCGGCGGGGTTTCGATCTTCGCGCTGCAGTTCTGCGCGCTGATGGGCGCGCGGGCGATCGTCACGTCGAAGAGCGACGGCAAGCTGGACCGGGCGCGCGGCATGGGCGCGTGGCGGACGGTCAACTACGCCGACACGCCGGACTGGGCCGGTGCGGTCCGGGAGATGACCGGCGGCGCCGGCGTCGACCATGTCGTGGAGGTCGGCGGCGGCGGGACTCTGGAGCAGTCGATCGAGGCGGTGCGGGTCGGCGGCCATATCGCCATGATCGGCGTCCTGACCCAGGGCGCCGTCAACCCCATACCCATCCTGCGCAAGTCGATCCGCCTGCACGGCATCTATGTCGGCAGCCGGGCGATGTTCCTGGACATGAACGCCGCCATCGCGGCCGGCGGCCTGAAGCCGGTCATCGACCGGCGCTTCGCCTTCGCCGATGCGCCGGCCGCCTACCGCTGCATGGAGGCCGCCGGCCACTTCGGCAAGATCGTCATCGACTTCGACGGCCGGACCTAGCCGTCGACCCCGCCGGGGTCGACCGGCTTGCGGGCGCGGCGCTACAACGGGCGTCGCTCCGGTTACCGGTTGTCGAAGACGAGATAGGCGCGTGTCTCGATGCTCTCGCGCGGCGGCGCATCCGGATCCTGGTCCGGCAGGCGGAATGCGCCGTGGGGCGTGAAGCGCGCCCGGCCGTCGTCGAGGCTGTCCCAGCCCTTGAGGAGCAGCGTTTCGTCCCGCGTCATGCCGGAGACCCAGCACCAGTGCTGCGCCGGCGCGTGGGCGAGCATGTAGATTTCGCCGGTGCGGTCGGGAAACCTCTGTTCGGTGGCGATCAGGTCGGCCCGGTCGACGGTGCGCGCGTCCGCCACGGCGAGCGGCGAGCGCCGCACCGGTCCCGAGATCGGGCGCCAGACGTTGATCTCGGCGATGCGCCCGCCGGCGCCGAGGACGCGTTCGACCGCCTCCCCGCCCAGGACGTCTGCGGCGCGCACCGGCCCC
The DNA here is from genome assembly GCA_009840595.1 of Rhodospirillaceae bacterium. Lineage (GTDB taxonomy): Bacteria > Pseudomonadota > Alphaproteobacteria > Bin65 > Bin65 > Bin65. The sequence continues at coordinate 4,688 of VXNK01000153.1, forward strand.
GACGCCTCGGTGTAATCGACATGGACGATGCGCGCCGGGCCGCGCGACCCGTCCGGGTTGGTGGCGCCGTCCTCCGCGTCCGAGCGGCGGGTATGGTCGAAGACGACCGCGCGCGAGGCCCCGGTCGTTTCGCATAGCAGGGCTTCGACCTCGCGGCTGTAGGGGCCGGCCACCGCCGCGTCGTCGTACAGGTCGCCGACTGCGGTCCGGTGGCGGACCAGCTGGAACCCCTCGCGTTCGACCGACAGGCTGCCGGCCTTGGGACGGACGTCGCGGATCGTCACCGTGCGCGCTTCGGTGCGGAAGCGGTATTCCGGCGGGCCGCCGGTCAGCGCGGAACTCAGGAAATACGCCGCGCCGTTCTGGCGCACCATGAAGGTGAGCGACGCCCGGACGTCGCCGGATCCGCCGCCTGCCGCGGCGGGCGCCGGTTGCGAACCGATGTTGGACAGATCCATGCCTCAAGCCCGTTCGACGGCGCGAACCGAAATCGGACGCGCCGGATGCAGGCTACACCGGGGACGCCCGGCGGTACAGGGGCGGCACGGGCGTTCCCTTTTTGCGCCCGCCGTGGCAGCCTGTGCTCTCCGGCCCCGCCCGCCGGCCGCCGCAATGGATGCGAGGCGCGCCTCCCGAACCGGGACACGCTGCCAAGAGAGGGATTTGCCATGACGCCCGACAAGGTTCTCGAACATCCGGCGAAGGTGCTGAGCGACGCCCAGCGCCGCTTCTATTTCGAGCACGGCTATCTGCATCTCGACGGCTTCGTCTCCGGCGACTGGCTGGACCGGCTGTGGGCCGTGACGGACCGCTTCATCGAGGACAGCCGCAAATGTGCGGCGTCGAACGACGTTTTCGACCTGGAGCCGGCCCACACGGCGGACAGCCCGCGGCTGCGCCGGCTCAACCATCCGGTGACGCAGGACCCGTTGCTCGAGGAATTCGGCCTGCGCGGGCCGATCATCGACCTCGCCGAAGACCTGCTCGGCCCGAACGTCAAGTTCCATCACTCCAAGCTGAACTTCAAATGGTCCGGCGGCGGCGAGGAGGTGAAGTGGCACCAGGACATTCAGTTCTGGCCCCATTCCAACTATTCGCCGCTTACCATCGGCGTCTACATGGAGGATGTGGACGACGAGATGGGGCCGATGGGCGTGATCCCCGGCAGCCATGAGGAGGAGTTGTTCGACCTGTATGGCGACGACGGCCAGTGGGTCGGCGCGATCCACGACCGCGACCTGCCGAAGGTGCGGCTCGGCGACGTCGTCTGGCTGAAGGGGCCGCGCGGCTCGGTCACCGTCCACAATTGCCGGATGGTCCACGGCTCCATGCCGAACAATTCGAGCCGGTCGCGGCCGCTCCTGCTGCACACCTATGCGGCGGCCGACGCGGTCACCCTGTTCCCCGGCATCGTCGACAATATCCCGCTGTCCAACAGCGTGATCCGGGGCGAGGCCGCGCGCTGGGCCGAGTTCGACCCGCGGCCCTGCCTGATCCCGCCGGACTGGTCGAAGGGCTACACCTCAATCTTCGCCCTGCAGCAGGAGGAGGAGAAGGCGGCCTGAGGCCGTCAGCCGCACAGCGCAGGGTCGACGGCGACGGCGATCTTCCCGGTCTGTTGGCCGGATTCGAGATAGGCGAGGCCCTCCCGCACTTCCTCCAGCGGCACCACCCGGTCGACCACGGGTACGAACAGCTTGCGCTCGGCGGCGTCGACCAAGGTGCGGAACTCCTCGAAATTGCCGATGGTCACGCCGATGATGTGCAACTGGCGGATGAACACCCTTTGCAGGTCGGCCGGCGGATTCGGCCCGGTGGTCGCGCCGAACACGACGAGGCGGCCGCCGCCGGTCAGCGCCTTGAGCGAGGTGCCCCAGGTGTCGGCGCCGACATTCTCGATCACCACGTCGACGCCGCGCCGGGCCGTGATCCGCCGCACCTCGGCCAGTACGTCCTGCTCGCGGTAGTTGATCGTATGGGTCGCGCCGCGCTCCCGCGCCGCGGCCAGCTTGGCGTCCGAGGACGAGGTGACGATGGTCCTGGCGCGGCGCAGGGCGCAGAACTGGAGCGCGGCCGTCGAGGCGCCGCCGCCGACGCCGTGGATCAGCACCCAGTCCGCCGAGCGCACCTGCCCGGCGGTCGTCACCGCGCGCCAGGCGGTGAGATAGGCGGTCGGCAGCATCGCCGCCTCGACGAAGCCGAGATCGTCGGCGATCGGGAAGGCGCAAGCCTCCGGCATCGCGATATAGTCGGCGAAGCAGCCGTCGATATTCTCGCCGGGAATGGCGCGCGAAAAGGACAGCATCTGGTCGCCGCGCCGGGTGAATTCGTCGAGCCCGTAGCGCGCCGGGTAGATCACCACCCGCTCGCCGACGCGGCGCGCCGTGCAGCCGGGGCCGAGCGCCTCGATCACGCCGGCCCCGTCGACGCCCAGCGTGATCGGCAGTTCGTGGCGGAAACCCGAGCCGTCGTTCGCCATGTAGAGATCGACCCGGTTCAGACCCGCCGCCGCGATCCGGATCAGCACTTCGCCGTGGCCCGGCTCCGGCCTGGGCCGCCGGCCGACCGTCAGGCTGCCGATCCCCTCATGCCCCTCCAGAAAGGCGGCGCGCATCGTCTCCGTCATGCTGCTCCCCGTCAAAACGCGTTGGTGCCGGTTGCTTGCGGGCGGCGCGGCGCCGGGCCAAGGACCATTTTGCCGCCCCCGGACGACGCAGCCGCGGCGGGCGTTCAGCCGGCTTCCGCCTCGAGCAGGGCGCGCAGTTCGGTCTTCAGCACCTTGCCGTAGTTGTTCTTCGGCAGGCTGTCGACGAAGCGGTAATCCTTCGGGCGCTTGAAGCGGGCGATATTGTCGAGGCACAGCCGGTCGAGCGCTTGCGCCGTCGGATTGCCGCCCTCGCCCGCCCCATCGCCCGTGACGACGCCCGGAACGATGCCCGGAACGATAAAGGCGACGACCTCCTCGCCCCAGTCCTCGTGCGGCCGGCCGACGACCGAGGCCTCGCGCACGCCGGGATGCTTCAGCAGCACCTCCTCGATTTCGCGCGGATAGATGTTGGTGCCGCCGGAGATGATCATGTCCTTCGAGCGGTCCTTGAGGGTGAGAAACCCGTCCTCGTCGAACGCTCCCATGTCGCCGGTATGCAGCCAGCCGCCCTTCAGGGCGGACGCCGTCGCCTCCGGGTTGTTCCAGTAACCTCTCATGACGACGTCGCCGCGGCACACGACTTCGCCGATCTCGCCCGCCGGCAGCGGGTTGTCGTCGGCGTTGACGACCCGGACCTCGACATCGGTCCGCGCCACGCCGGTCGAGCCGAGCCGCGCCCGGTAGCGCGGATGGCCGCTGTCCTCGTGCATCGCCCGGGTCAGGCCGGTGATCGTCATCGGCGCCTCGCCCTGGCCGTAGATCTGGACGAATTTCGGGCCGAGGATGTCGATGCCGCGCAGCAGGTCCTCGACATACATCGGCCCGCCGCCATAGACGATCAGCTTGAGGTTCGACGTGTCCGCCTCCGCCAGGCCCGGATGGTTGAGCAGGCGCACCACCATGGTCGGCGCGAAGAAGAAGGTCGCGCCGGGCCAGCTATGCAGCAGATCGAGCATTTCCGCCGGGTCGAAGCCGCCGGACTCCGGAAATACCTGGGCCGCGCCGCGCGCGACATGGGGGATGCCGTAGCAGCCCGAACCGTGGGACGCCGGCGCGCAATGCACGATGCAGTCGCCGGGCGCGATATCGCCGACATCGGCGAAATAGTTCATGGTCTGGCTGACCAGGTTGCGGTGGCTGAGGATCGCGCCCTTGGGCCGCCCGGTGGTGCCGGAGGTGTAGAACAGCCAGGCCGGATCGTCGGGCGCGACCTCGGCCATCGGGGCGGGCTCCCCGTCCGTCAGCGCGGCCCACTCCCCACCGCCGGTCGGAACGATCCGCTCCAGGGTCGCGATCTCCCCGTCGAGCCCGGCGACCGCCGCTGCCTTCTCCGGATCGGTGAAGCAGACCCGGGCGCCGCAATTCTCCAGAATGAAGGCGAATTCCTTGCGGTGCAGCTTGGCGTTGACCGGCACGGCGCAGATCCCGGCATGCCAGCAGGCGTATTTGACGGCCATGTAGTCGGGCACGTTCGCCATGACGATCGCCGCCCGGTCGCCCTTCCGCAGGCCGAGCCGCCCGGTCATCCGAGTGTGTGAGAGTATCAGCTCGCCACAGGCTGATTTCCATTCGTCCGGACGTCC
>VXNK01000107.1 GCA_009840595.1 Rhodospirillaceae bacterium
ACGTCCGGACGAATGGAAATCAGCCTGTGGCGAGCTGATACTCTCACACACTCAAGCGCCGCGGCGGCTCCGATCCGCCGGGTCAGCCGGCGACGATTCCCCCATGAACATCGCTGCACGACTTTGGCCGCTGGACCGCAGGTGCGGCCTCGGTTTTCACACCCGACTCACCGCTGGTGAATGGGGCGCATTCGTATCCTGGAGGGCCCTCCCGGTGCCTCACGGCGCCAAACGTGGCCTGCCGGATGATGGGGATCCGTAGTGCGGATTGTGTTACGGCCAAGCCTCTGGAAACATAGGTAGTGTTTGTTCCGTGTTCGCGATGTATGCTCCAGAGCACCGTGCGCAAGGCGCGCGCATTGCGAGCAGGGACGGAAAAAACACGGGGTTGCCGCCCGCGGACAGGTGGGCCAATGGACCGGGAAATGGCTCCATGTCCGTCCGAAACCGGCCGGCATTCCGCTCGCGGAGGGGCCGGTGCAAGGCTCGAACAGGAGAGGTAACGATGACGGTCAGGAGCTTCCAGCGCTCGATCCGGTTCACTAATAACGAGTGGGACGCCGTGGTCGAGGCTGCTGAGAAGGCCGGAATCGCGCCCGGCTCGTTCGTTCGCAAGGCCGCCGCGCGCGCCGCGGCCGACGATCTTTACCTCTACGGCGGCGGCCTGACGCCCGAATTGGCCGAGCTGATTCAGCGGACCCACCGTGGCGTCCACCTGCTCACCTACCTGAAGCGGGAGGAACTCGCCGGAGCGGACAGGGGAGCGCTCTTCGACAGGGCTGCCGAAGACGCCCGCGCCGCCCAGATCAAGACGCTCGGGACGGGCCGCTCAGAAGAGGAATCGTAACGCCCACCGTCCCGCGCGGGCCAACGCCGATCCCGACCGATGATGCCGAAACACCCGCTTGCAGCGGACTTTGTCTAGCTTCGATCGATCCTTACCCGGCTTGGTGCCCTGAACCGCTCGGGCTGGTCGGGAACAAGCTCAAGTCGATATCTGCGCCGATCGAGTACCTCCAGAAACCCCATCTCGTGTCCAGAGTTCACCGCGATCTTTCCATTTACTTCCTGAATGTCCACGCCTGTGCTGTCGCAGAGCGCCTTCAACGCGTCCTGATCCATCCCCTGTAATGCTTGCGAGCGAATTGACGCCAGGTAGCGCGCCGCCCGGGGGCGCGAAGTCGCGTAGACCTCGATGCTGGAGAGGTCCACGAAAGGCAGGTCTGGGGCGATGGCGCCCACATTGTCTGGTACGGCGTCCAGGATTTGCTGCTTCAATCTGCCTAGAAACTCGAACGCGCTCGGTCTCCAGATATGCGTACAAGCAGAGTCCAGGAGCAGGTCGAAGTCGATATCCAGCTTGAATACGTTGTCCTCCACAATCTTCAGCGTGTCGTCGTCGAAGCGCAGCAGTTTGCTTTTCAGCACGCCCTTGAACTGCGTCGCGCGTCGAATCGCAGTCAGACGCCGATCCTGATCGTCCGTGAAGCGCGCGAAATAGCAGAATACGGTATCGGGATCTGACAGATGGGCACCGTCGAAGGGCAGGTTCTCCGCATCGTGAAGCTGGCGAATCGCCCCATCCAAGGCTCCTCCGGCCGGTACTACCAGGTACTCGGTGCTGCCATGTTTTTCCGCCGGCTCGTACTCTGCCGGACCGTCCTCGGCTGCCGCCATCCTTTCCATCGTCGCTTGCGCCATCGACAGAAGCGCGGACTGCACGCCGGCATCCACCGGCACCACGCCAAATGCAGGATCTCCGTCACCATCCCTCCCGACACCGAACTCTGTGGTCGAGACGGCGTTCAGATTGAACTCAAGGGTCATGGCTGTCTTTCCAGATAGACCGTGTCGCTCAACCGAAAGGCGACGAGCTGCTCGCCTTCCCGCAATTGCCTTCTCCGTGTGATCAGCACGAAACTCTCCTGTCCAGTGTACGGGTTCTCGTCTTCCGGCGGCGACACCGTGAATACCTGGTACCGTGCGATCGCGAAGAACAGGTTCAGATAGTGCAGGTTCAGCCGCCAGAACAGGAAGACGATCAGTCCAAGCGCAGCGCACATTGCCAGCAAGTCGCGGTAATTTCCTATTTCTTCTCGGTAAAACGGCAGCAGCGTTGCAAAGAGATACACCAGGACGTGGCCGCGGTGATCCTCGGTGGGGCCCGTCACCAGCGTCCGGATGTCATTTTGCATTCGAGCGTTGCGCACTCGCCACCAGAGAAACATGGACGGCAAGATCGCCAGCGCCAGGCACGCGGCGACAAAATACTCCTCCGGAAACAGGCAGTTGCCCCGAATGGCCATCAGCACGAAGAGCGGAGCCAGGCTGCTCAAGACCATCAGCAGCCTTGCGAATCTCAGTCGTTCACCACGCTCCTTCCGCACCTGCGGCATATCGGTTCCCCGCTATCCCCATACGGCACGCTGAAGGCCGTTCCCCGCATTCTGCCCAGTGTAGCGGTGGGTGTCGTTGAGGCGCCACACCAAACGAACTGAGGCGAGCCGATGCAAAGTCCAGCCGGTCACGCTCGTTCTCCTTCCCCGTTCGCAAACCTTCGTGTTTTCCCTGTCGCGAGCCCGGTGTGGCCATCTCCATCGAACACGTCGACCGGAATCCCTTTCTGTCGGATCCACAAGACCGGATCGTCGTCCTCGATCCCGATTTCTTGCCCCACCGACTCCTCCATCGTAGGTTTGTGGGCCTCTCTCGCACCGGGCAGTAACGATTCCATCATGCCATCCAAGGCGGACGAAATCCGGGCCTACGCCCTGGAGCGGTACGTGCGGCCCTGGCGGGGCTCCGACCAAAAACGCCTAGCCATCCGGGCGGGCAACGTGGTTCGAGGGATGGGGTTGCGCAACGCCACGCCGAGCGTATGCAGTTCCCTTGCCAGCCGAAAGTTCCAGCGTGACGCCGGAATCGTCCTCGTTCGCCGAGAGGGTCCGTATCAGAGCACGACCACAACGTTTCACTGTGAGCCCGACCCGGCGATCCCCGAACCTGCAACGCGCCCGCGGAAGAGTTCCACCGCCCCGCCCGGCCGTCGACAACCGCTCAGCCACCGTCCGGCTTCCTGCCCGGATGACCGGTGGCGGAACGCCGATCTTTGCCTGGTGTCCTGTGTCAGCGTGAAGCGATCCGCCGCGGCGCCGGCCAGGGACCTGTACGTTTCAACTTGGTTCCAGAAGGCTCGCGCCTGCATCAAGGCGCTCGGTTGCCCGTGGTACATCCTGTCCGCGAAGCACGGGCTGCTCGATCCGAGCGCGACGATCGATCCCTATGACGAGACGCTGAAGGCGATGCCGGTGGACCGTCGACGCACCTGGGCACGCGGAGTGATCGAGGACCTCGCTCCGCGCCTGACGCGTGTCGACTCCGTGACCCTCTTCGCGGGGATGACATACCGCGAATTTCTTGAACCGGAGTTGCGAGGGCAGGGGCTCCAGATCCACGTACCGATGCAGGGAATGCGCATAGGCGAGCAGCTCTCATGGCTATCCGGCCAGGACCATCCGTGAACGCCGCCAACCCGGCGCCCGGCCGCATCGCCGATACCCTTCGCTTCCACGCACTTCTTTCGCGCATCTCGGAGCGTAGCGGGGGCTACAGATATCTCGCGACCTGCGACGGGCGCATGAAGTGGCCTCACCGCGGGGTGTACTTCTTCTTCGAGCCAGGCGAGCTCCGCAGCGATCCCGGCCGCGGTCCGCGGGTGGTACGGATCGGCACACATGCGCTGAAGCCGGCGTCCCGCACGTCGCTATGGGATCGACTCTCGCAGCACCGGGGCAGCGCCCGGTCCGGCGCCGGCAATCACCGCGGGTTGATATTTCGGCTGATCGTTGGCGCGGCGCTCGCCCGCCGCGCCGATACCTCGTTACCGCCGAGCTGGGGAGTTGGCTCGGACGCAAGCGCGGCCGCTCGCAAACTCGGCCTGCACCGCGCGACCGTGAAGCGCGAAGAGGCCGATCTCGAGCGGCGGGTCAGCGAGTACATCGGCAAAATGCCGCTCCTGTGGCTCGGCGTCGACGATCCGCCTGGCCCGGCCAGCCTGCGCGGCGTGATCGAGCGAAACGCCATCGCCTTGCTCAGCCACGCCCAGACGCCGGCCGTCGATACGCCGTCGGATGGGTGGCTTGGCGCGTTTAGCGATCGGCAGATGGTGCGCGCGTCCGGACTGTGGAACAACTATCACGTCTCGGAGCTTCACGATCCTTCGTTTCTCGGCGAAATGGACACGCTCGTAACCCAATGGTGCAAATGAGCTCCCGTCGCCGCAAGCCGCAGATATCGAATAAAAGGCCGGCCATGTGCCCCATGTTGCGGGTAGTTCAAAGCCCGAAATCCATCTCCACCGATTTCTGCTTCGGCTCCTGCGCCTTTTCCGGCTCGGGCTGGAGTTCGCGGACCTTGTCTTGCGCCTCGTCCCGGGTTCCGACAGGCCGCTCCAGCATCGCCTCCAGCCCGCGCTCGCGTTCCTTCCCGCCGCCGCGCGTCTTCTCTTCGGTGAGCGCCTTCTCCGCCGCGACGATCCCTTCGAGCGCGGAAACCCGCTCGCCGGTCGCCGCTTCCAGGGTCTCGCGCAGCATCTTCGCATCGTCGGTGACCAATTCGGCACTGTGCCGCGCGCGGCTGATCTCGACGTAGAAGCTCTTCTGCGTCGACAGTTTCGGGTGTTTCGCCTCCATCACCGCGATCACATTGTCGACGGTCCGGCCCTGGAACGCATGCACGGTGGAGGCCCAGGCATGGTCGAGATGGCGGAATTGCGGATCGTTCTTGCCGAGCTCCAGCATCCGTCCGTCGCCGAGCCTGAAGGCGACGCGGTTGCCCCGGACCGAAGCGACCTCCGCCGTATCGCTGTTCACCAGCCCGAGGCCGGTGTCGTTGCGGGTCCAGCGGATGCGGTCGCCGGCGCGCAGCTCCATCGATTCCGTCCGGTAGACCTCGACCGCGCCGCGCTTCGCGCCGACCGCGCGCGGCCGCCAGGGGACGGAATGTCCGTCCGACCCCTCCAGCATCACCGTGCCCTTGCGATGATCCACCCCGCCGACGCGCCGCTCGTCGCCCTTCGCCACCCCCAAGCTTTTGTAGTCCCGATGGAAGGCGACGACATCGCCGGGCGAATAGTTCCCCGCAACCGTCTTCTCCGCACCGGTATAGCCGCGGCTGACCAACCGTTCGGCCTCGAAGGCGGGGCCGCGGATGACGCCGTCGCGGGCGAGGCGCTCGCGGATGTGGCCATTGATCTCGGTGCGCAGCGCATGGCTCGGGGCCATCAGCCCGGTGTTCTCGCGCTGCCGGGGGGAGAGCTTCAGCCAGCGCGCGGCGGCCGCGCCCGCGAGATTGTCTGGATTGACCTCCGCCACACGGTCGCCGAGCTTGTCGAAGGCCTTGCCGATTTCGCCGGCGAGGCTCGCGCGCACCGCTTCCTTCAGCTCGGCGTCCTTCTGGCGCAGGATCTCGTCCATTACCGCCGTCTTCATGCCGGCGGCCTGGAGCTGGGCGAAGGGCTTGCCGGCATCGACCGCGTCGAGCTGCTTCTTGTCGCCGACCAGCACCACGCGGGGGATGCGGATCGCGGCGGCGATTCTCAACAGGTCGCGCGCCTGGACGGTCGAAGCCAGCGAGCCCTCGTCGACCACCAGAACGGTCTTCCGGAACGCGGCACGCATTTCGCGCGCGCCCTTACGGGTCAGCCGTCCCTCGGCAATGCCCGCGTTGCGGGCGAGAAACCGTTGCAGGGTCTCGGTCTCGATCCCGGCCTCGGCAGCCAATGTGCGCGCCGCCGAAGCCGACGGCGCCACCCCGATCGTGCGGTAGCCGCTCTTCGCCGCGAGTTGCCGGGCGCGGTCGAGCATGGTGGTCTTGCCGGTGCCGGCATAACCCTGCACGCCGACCACCCGGTCCTTCGTGGACAGGATCGTCTTCACCGCCTCCTTCTGGCCGACGGTGAGGCGACCGTTATGCAGCAGCGGTCCGGCGATCCAGCTCCGCATGACGGGGCGCGCGGTGCCCTGGCCGCGTTCCATCAGCGTGACGGTCTCCTTCTCGTCGGCGACGGCCTTGTCGGTGGTGAGCGATTCTCCCCACGCCGGCAGGCCGCAGGCGTGCAGCTTCCCGTCCTTCTCCAGTCGAGCGACAGCGGCCTCGGCTTCTCCGATGGTCACCGATCCCGGTTTCCACGCCAGCGCGGCGGCGAGCAGGTCGGTCTTCGCGAACACCGCCTCGCGCTCGGACAAGTGCTCCACCGCCCAAGCCATGGCGGCCTCCGCCGGGGACCGCGGCGGCGGATCGAACAGGTCGCCCTGGCGAGCCGCTGCGACTTCCGATGCAGCATCCCTGCCAACTCCGCGATGCTTGCCCGGGGCGTTCTGGCTCTTCTCCACCGCGTCGGCCGTGAGCGCTCGGGCGTCGAACCCGAGCCCGTCCGCCTGGCGCTGCCACATCTCCCGCAATTCGGCGCGGTCGACGTCGCGTTTCGCCGCCCGGGTCATCAGCGCCGCGCGCTGGGCGGCGCGCTGGTTCTCCGCCGGCGTCCCCAGGCCGCGCCCGTCCATCGCCGCCTCGATCTCGGCCCGGCGGGTGGAGAAGGCGTCGATGACCTCGCGGGAGACGCCCGCGATTTCGAACCGCCCGTCGGCATGGGTCTTCTCGATGCCGTAGCCGAGCGACGTCAGTTCCCGTGCGAGTTCGCCCCGGTAGAGCGCGCCGATCAGCATTTTCGAGGAGTACAACTTCTCATTGGCCATGGTGCGCCACTTGCCGTCGCCATTACTATCGGGGCCCTGCACCATGTTGGCGATCACCGCGTGGGTGTGGAGCTGGGGATCGAGATTGCGCGAGGTCTCGTGGGTGAAGGTGGCGATCACCGCCTTCTGGCCGCCGGCGCGCATCATTCGTCCGCCGTCCGGATGCTTCATCCGGGTCTCGATCACCCGTTCCTCGACCCAGGCGAGGGTCCGCGCCACCGCCCGGCCGTGGGCCTCGGCCACGCGGGCATCGCCGCCGACCAGCGCGGCGAGGGAGACGGATTTGGGGGCCGACAGGGTCAGATCACGGCCCGGCCGGTGGACGATTTCGCCGTCCTTGCCTCTACGGCCGAGCCGCGGCCCGTCCGGCACCCGGCCCTCGAGGATCGCGGTGAAGGTGTCCGGATCGACCGGGCCGGACAGCCCCAGCGCGTCGGCGCCCTTGCCGGCCCAGGCGCTGGCGGCGCGGTGATCGGGATCGTCCCTGACGTAATAGCCGTCGCGTTCATAGTAGCTCACGCCCTGGGACGGCGCCGCGACGGCGCCGATCGAAGCGACCATCAGAAGAATTGCTCGCCCGGTTCGCGTCCGGGCGCAAACGCCTCGCCTTCGGTCGAATCGTCCGGCTTCGTCTTGTCCGGACGGCTTCCGGGATCGTGGGGAGCCGGTTTGGCCGGGACGGCGGTGGCCTCACCGGCCGGTTGCACGCTCTCCGACGGGGCAAGGCTCCGTGTCTGTGCCGAGGACAGCGAGTCCCGCGGCGTTGCGGACGGACCGGTGGCGTCGTGGCCGTCTCCCGACAGCCGCTCGACCTCGTCCGCCGGCACCAGCAGCACGCCCATTCTCCTGCTCCGGCGGGAGAGCGCCGCGATCAGTTCTTCGTCGCTCCAATCGTCCGGGCGTCGCATCCGGCCCGCATGGCCGCGCCGGACCCGCGGCGCCGGCTCGACATACGCGCCGCGCCCGCTCACAAGCTGGCGCAGGCGCGCTGCCGCCAGCACCGCCAGCCACATCGCGAACAGGGCAAGCCCGGTGCACGCGCCCAGCAGCGCGCGGTCCGCTGCCAGGGAGAAGATCATTCGGCGTGCCGACCACGCCTCGTGCATGCGATAGGCGAGATGGTAGCGCTCGACGGTCACGGTTTCGCCGGCTGCCGTGCGGTACTGGACGAGCCCGTAATCGCTGAACCCGAAGGCCAGCATGGCCTCGACCAGGGTGAACTTCCAGGCGGCGTACCAGTCGTGCCCGGTCGTGCCGAGCGCGAGCGCGATGCCGGTGACCAGCACCGCCATGCCGGCGGCGCAGATCCCCGCCGCCGCCAGCGGCATGAGCCATCTGTCGGTGTCAAATGTCACGGACATCCCCGCGTCCGGGGACGCCCGGGCTCACGGCGACGTCCGCCGCGCGGACTGGTTCCCGGCGCGGACGCCTCCGTTCCGGCCTCCCCGGCGGCCGGCGGCCCATGCCGCCAGATCGTCCCCCCGGTACCGCACGCAGCCCGCCAGACGGTAGTACCAGGGTCCTTCCCCGGTGATCCGGTAGCGGGCCAGCGTGCTCGGAGACAGTCCGAGCGATGCCGCCGCCTCGCGGGTGTCCATGTAGCGCTGGTCCTCGCAGAGGCCGACCGGCTCTTCCAGTCCGGTATCGCGATCTTCACACCTGGCAGGCGGTTCCGGAGACGGCAGCGGGGCGCCGGTCAGGATCGCCGGCATCGCGCCGGCGCGGGCACGGATTTCACGCCACTCGGCAGGACTCGCGTGCGACTTCATCGACGCGTGCACCGCTTCCACCGTCACCAGCTTCGGCGACGCGCCCCCGAGCAGCTGCGCGACGAAGGACGGGTTGCCGGTCGCGTCCCGTCCGAGCAGCGAGCGCTTGACCCCCGTCACCGCGAGAAACGCCTCCACCTCACTGAGGAAGGCGGGACCGGCCGGCAGCTCGCCCATAGCGGCAAGCGCCCGGTCCACCGTACCGAGGCACGGACGGCGCCCGTCGCGCAGCGCGGCGACGAAGCCGCGGTCGCGGTACACGGCGGGTAAGCGTCCGGCCTGACCGGCCTTGTGGCGGGTCTGTGCGAAGCGGCAGTT
>VXNK01000088.1 GCA_009840595.1 Rhodospirillaceae bacterium
GTGGGGGCGCGCCTTGCCGATAAGGGGGGCGCAAAGCGCGTCGCCTAACTTAAGACGCTCGCCTGCAACTCGGCGCGATTACCCTGTGTATGTAGTTTCGGGGGCGGCCTCCCGCCGCCCCCGCCTCTTATGGATCGCCCCATGCAACGCTTCCTTCGCATCCTCGACCGGATCGAAGACGCGATGTCGTTCGGCGCCGTCCTGTTGCTGGTCGCCATCACGCTGGCGGTCTGCCTCGAAGTCTTCATGCGCTACGCGCTCAACGACCCGCTGATCTGGGTCGTTGAGTTCGCCGAGTATTCGCTGCTCTATATCTGCTTTCTCGGCGCCGCCTGGGCATTGCGCGAGGGCAATCACGTCCGCGTCGATATCTTCCTCTACGCCTTTTCCCAGCGCTGGCGGCAACGCTTCGGCGTCCTCTCGTCCGTGCTCGGGCTGGGGATCGCGCTCGTCCTGCTGATCTGGGGCGTCGGGGCGACCTGGGAGAAATTCGTCACCGGCGCCTACAAGCCGACGGTCGTGGAGTTCCCGTCGTGGATCGTGCTGCTGTGCATCCCGGTCGGATCGCTGATCCTCGCCCTGCGCTTCCTGCGCCACACGATCGAATTTGCCGCCGGTACGCGCAGCGACCGGACCGGCTACGAAGCGGACATCGGATAGATGGGCCCCGAGTGGTGGGTCGTCCTGCTGGTCATCTTCGGCGCGCTGATCGTGCTGCTGGCCATCGGCGTGCCGGTCGCCTTCGCCTTCCTCGCCATCAACGTCGTCGGCGTCTACATTTTCTGGAACGGCTTCGCCGGCTTTAACCAGCTCGTCCTGTCGGTCGGCGCGTCCGTCACCCACTTCGCGATCCTGCCCGTCCCGCTATTCATATTGATGGGCGAGGTCATGTTCCGCTCGGGCATCGCCTCGAAGCAGATGGAGGTGCTGGATTCCTGGTTCGGGCGCGTGCCCGGCCGGCTCAGCCTGATGGCGGTGGGCGGCGGGACCATGTTCGCCACGCTGACCGGCTCCGGCATGGCCGGCACGGCGATGCTCGGCAAGCTGCTGGTGCCGGACATGGAGCAGCGCGGCTATGCCAAGCCGATGACCCTCGGCCCGATCCTCGGCTCCGGCGGCCTGGCGATCATGATTCCGCCTTCGGCGCTCGGCGTGCTGCTCGCGGCCATCGGCGATTTTTCGGTCGGCGATTTCCTGATCGCGATCATCCTGCCGGGCCTGCTCATGGGCCTGTTCTACGCCTCCTACATCGTGATCCGCTGCACCGTGCAGCCCCATCTCGCGCCGCCCTACGACGTGCCGCCCCAGCCGCTGCTGCCCAAGATCGGCAACACCCTCCTCTATGTATTCCCGCTCGCCACCATCGTGTTCCTGGTGATCGGCCTGATCTTCCTGGGTGTGGCCACGCCGACCGAATCGGCCGCACTGGGCGCGCTCGGCACCTTCGTCCTGGCCGCCCTGTACCGGGGGCTGAGTTGGGATGTCGCGAAGAAATCGCTCCGTTCGACCCTGGGCACGACGGTCATGATGTTCATGATCCTCACCGGCACCACGGCGTTCGGCCAGATCCTCGCCTTTACCGGCGCCTCGCGCGGCATGGTCGAGCTGGCGACGGCGGTTCAGGTCGCGCCCTTCGTCATCATCGTCCTGATGATGCTGGTGCTGCTGGTGATGGGCACCTTCATGGAGCCGCTGTCGATCATGTTCCTGACCGTGCCGATCTACCTGCCGATCGTCGAGGCGCTCGCGCCCGGCCTCGGCCTGACGCCGGAGCAGGCGATCATCTGGTTTGGCGCGATCATGCTGCTCAACATGCAGATGGCGAGCACCTCGCCGCCCTTCGGGCTGCAACTGTTCGTCATGAAAGGCGTCGCGCCGGCCGGCACGAAGATGATGGACATCTACAAGTCCGCCCTGCCCTTCCTGGGCTGCGATTCCATAGTCATGCTGCTGATGATCTTCTTCCCGCCGATCGTCCTGTGGCTGCCGGGGCTGTAGGCGGCAGGGCGCAGATGGCCTCCGCCGATCCGGCGCACCGGTACCGCCTCGCCGTCGACGTCGGCGGCACGTTTACCGATGTGGTGGTCGCCGACGACCGGGGCCGGGGACTGACCGGCGTCAAGGTGCCGACGACGCCGCACGACCGTGCGGCCGGCGCGATCGAGGGCCTCCATGCGGCGGCCGCGGCGGCCGGGATCGGCCTCGACAGCATCGTCGAAGTCGTCCACGGCTCGACCACCGGCACCAACGCCCTGATCGAGCGCAGCGGCGCGAAGGTCGGATTTCTCACGACGGCCGGTTTCCGGGACATGCTGGAGATCGGCCGGGTCCAGCGGCCGATGGAAGGCCTGTACGATTTCACCGTGGACCGGCCGCCGCCCCTGGTGCCGCGCCACCGCTGCCTCGAAGCCATCGAGCGCATAGACGCCGAAGGCCGGATCGTGACGCCGCTGGACGAGGCGAGCGTCCTTGCCGCGGCGGACGTCTTCGCCGGCCAGCAGGTCGAGGCCGTCGCCATCTGCTTCCTGTTCGCCCATCTCAATCCGGCGCACGAAGACCGCGCCGCTGAGATCCTTTCCGAGCACCTACCCGGCGTGCCGATCGCCCTGTCCAACCGGATGAGCCCGGAATACCGGGAATACGAGCGCGCCTCGACGGCGGCGATGAACGCCTACCTGACCCCGGTGATGGACAGCTACCTGGGCAATCTCGAAACCCGGATCGCGGACGTCGCGCCGGCCGCCCGCTTGTCCGTGATCCAGGCCAACGGCGGCTCCACTTCGGTCGGCGTGGCGCGGGAAAAGGCGGTGACGACCGTCAATTCCGGCCCGTGCGGCGGGGTCGTGGCGGCGGCGTTGTACGGCCGGCGACACGGGCGCAGCCGCATGGTTTCGGTCGACATGGGCGGCACGTCCTTCGATATCGGGTTGATCGAGGACGGCCGCTCGCGGGTGACGACCGAGGGCGATTTCCAGGGCCTGCCGGTCAAGATCCCGATCGTCGACCTGCATATCATCGGCGCGGGCGGCGGTTCGATCGCCTGGATCGATCCCGGCGGCGCGCTCAATGTCGGGCCGCACTCGGCGGGCGCCGTGCCCGGCCCGGCCTGCTACGGCCTGGGCGGCGCCGAGGCGACCGTGACCGACGCTAACCTGGTGCTCGGCCGGCTCAACCCCGACAATTTCAACGCCGGCCGGATGGCGCTCGATTTCGCGGCGTCCGAACGCGCGATCGGCGCCCTGGCGGAGAAGATGGGCGCGAGCCTGGAGGAAGCGGCGCTCGGCGTCGTCCGGGTCGTCAACGCCAACATGACCCGCGGCATCGCCACGGTCACGATCCAGCGCGGTATCGACGTGCGCGATTTCTCGCTGGTCTCCTTCGGCGGCGCGGGCGGCGCCCACGCGGTCGACCTGGCGCAGGAGCTGTCGATGGCCGAAGCCATCGTGCCGCCGATGCCGGGCACCTTCTCGGCGGTCGGCCTGCTGGCGACCGAAATGCGCCACGACTACGTGTCGGCGACCGGCGGCATCGTCGCCGAAGAGGCGGATATCGCCGGGCTGGAAAAAGCCTTTCAGGACATGGAGCAACAGGGCCGGGACCTGCTGGCCGCCCAGGGGTTTCCGGCCGAGCGGATCCGCCTGACCCGGCTCGCCGACCTCAAGGTCGTCGGCCAGACCTACGAGCTGCTGCTGCCCCTGCCCGGCCAGGGGCCGGTGACGAAAGCCGGGATTTCCGCGCTGGCTGCGGATTTCGGCAGGTTGTATCGCGAGCGCTACGCCTTCTTCTTTGAGGACGAGCCGATCGAGATCGTCAACCTGCGCCTCAGCGCCGAAGGCCTCAATCCGCCGGTCGAATTCCCGGAGAGTACGGGAAGCGCAACCTCGCCCGCCGCGGCCGAAAGCGGCCGCCGTGCGGTCTATTTCGACGGGCCGGGCTGGACCGACACGCCGATTTTTCAGCGCGGACTGCTTGCCCATGGCATGATGGTGCCCGGACCGGCGGTGATCGAGGAGGATACCTCGGCGACCCTGGTGCCGCCGGGGACGCAGGCGGCGGTGGCCGCCGACCTCGGCCTGATCGTCGATCTGCGCGGATCGTAGCGGGAGCGGGCGATGAACGATCTGGTGACCATGCAGGTGATCCGCTACGCCTCGGAGCAGATCGCCGACGAGATGGGCTACACGCTTGTGCGCACCGGCCGCTCGACCATCATCACCGAGATCAAGGATATTTCCTGCGTCGTGACCGACGCGAAGGGCCAGACGGTCGCCCAGGCCCATCACACGCCGAGCCTGCTCGCCGGTTTCGAGATCACCATGCGGGAGCTGGTCAAGGAATTCGGGCCGCAGAATCTGGCGCCCGGCGACGTCATCGTCACCAACGACCCTTACCGGGGCGGCCAGCACATCATGGATCTCTACGCCATCGCGCCGGCCTTCCACGGCGGCGAGCTGATCGGCTTCGTCGGCAACATCACCCACCATTCCGACCTCGGCGGCGTAGCGGCCGGCGGCGTCGCGGGCGGCATCCGCGAAATCTACATGGAAGGCCTGCGCCTGCCGATGGTGAAGATTATGAAAGCCGGCGCCGAAGACCGCGAAATCGTCGGCATCATCGCCAACCAGATCCGCGTGCCGGACAAGACGCTGGGCGACATCCGGGCGCAGATCAGCTCGCTGATGGTCGGCACCGAGCGGCTCGGCCGCCTGTTCGACCGCTACGGCAAGGCGGTGGTCCAGAGCGCCTGGAACGACCTGCTCGATTATTCCGAGCGGCGCATGCGCCAGGGGCTGGCGGCCCTGCCCGACGGCACCTGGGAGGCCGAGGATTTCATCGACGACGACGGCATCAACGACGAGCCGATCCGCATCGCGCTCAAGGTCACGATCGACGGCGACCGGGCGATCGTCGACCTGACGGAGTCCGATCCGCAGGCCGAAGGCAACACCAACTCCACCATCGCGAACACCCACGCCGCGATCTACTATGTCATGATCGCCGTCGTCGATCCGCACGCGCCGCCCAATTCCGGCTGCTACCGCCCGGTCGAGGTGGTGACGAAGAAGGGCACGATCGCCGATCCGCTGCCGCCCGGCGCGGTCGCGGCGCGCACCAATGCCTCGCAGAAGATCGCCGAGGGCACCTTCTTCGCCCTGTCGCAGGCCGCGCCGGACCGGGTGACCGCCGGCAGCCACGGCCAGATCACGACCTGCGGCTTCGGCGGCACCGATCCGAAGACCGGCGAGACCTTCATCATGATCGACATCCAGGGCGGCGGCAACGGCGGCCGGCCGCGCCAGGACGGCGCCGACGGCCAGGACAGCCACCTGCCCCGCTTCATGAACACGCCGGTCGAGGCCGTCGAGAGCCGCTTTCCATTCCGCATCGACCGCTACGAGTTCCTGCCGGACACCGGCGGCGCCGGGAAGTTCCGCGGCAGCCTCGCGCTCCGCCGCGACATCCGCCTGCTCACCGGCCCGGTCAGCTTCGCGCGCTATGCCGACCGGCAGAAATTCCCGCCCCAGGGCCTGTTCGGCGGCCGGCCCGGCGCGCCCGGCGCCATCGTTCGCAACCCGGGTACGCCGAAGGAAGAGCGCATGCGGTCCAAGGCGCTCGACACGCTGGCCGAGGGCGATGTCGTCAGCCTGCGCCAGCCGGGCGCCGGCGGCTACGGCGATCCCCATGAGCGGGACTTCGACGCCATCGACCGCGACCTGCTGGACGGCAAGGTGACGGCCGAGGGCGCGGAACGCGACTATGACGCGGTGGTCGACCGGGCGGCCATGCGGGTGGACCGCGCCGCAACCGCCGCCCTGCGCGCCCGGACCGGCGGCGCGGCCGTGGCGGCGGAATGACGGGCGGCGGAACGACGGGCGGCGGCGGAGGAAAGAGGTGAAGAAACGCACCCTCATCGCGATGGAACAGGCGCTCGCGATGCCCTACGCCACCATGCGGTTCGTCCATCTCGGCTGGCGCGTCATCCGGGTCGAATCCACCGGCGGCGGCGACCAGCCCGGCGACCCGAACCGTTATATCGGCGGGCCGGTGCCGGGCATCGAGCCCTATTCCTATTTCCTGGCGCAGAATGTCGGCAAGGAATGCGTCGCCCTCAACCTCAAGACGCCGGAAGGCCGGGCCGCCCTGCACCGGATGATCCGGGAACTCGACGCCGACGTCTTCACCTGCAACACGATTCCGAGCCGCTACGAACCGCTCGGCATCGACTACGAGACCCTGAGCGCGGTCAAACCGGGGCTGATCTGGGCCGGTATTTCCGCCATGGGGCCGGACTATCCGAAGGTCGCCGGCTACGACCCGGTCATCCAGGCCATGTCGGGCTACATGGAAGTGACCGGCTTCGAGGACGGTCCGCCGACCCTGATGGGCGTGCCGGTGGTCGATCTCAAGGCCGGCGACGAGGTCTATGCCAACGTCCTGCTGGCGCTCGCCGAGGGCGCGGACCGGGCCGGCGGCCGGCGGATCGACGTCTCGATGCTCCAGGCCGCGGCGTCATGGCTGATCACGCTGCTGCCGCTGATCGACCTGGACTGCGACCCGGAGGAGATTTCGCGCTGGGGCAACGCCCACCGCAAGTTCATCCCGACCAGCGTCTACCCGACCAGCGACGGCTACATCTACATCGCCGTCGGCAGCAACGCCCAGTGGCGCCGCCTGACCGGGATCGACCGCTTCGTTCCGGTCGCGAAGGACGGCGCGCGCGATACGCCGGA
Organism: Rhodospirillaceae bacterium; assembly: GCA_009840595.1. Taxonomy (GTDB): domain Bacteria; phylum Pseudomonadota; class Alphaproteobacteria; order Bin65; family Bin65; genus Bin65. The sequence goes on from VXNK01000088.1 coordinate 6,732, forward strand.
AGCGCGTTACGCCGACCGCGCGGCGATCTACCGGGAGATCGGCGCGGCGACCGGACAGGCGACGTTGGCGACGGTTTCGGCGGAACTGTCGGCGGCGCAGATCCCGAATACGCCGATCAACCCGATCCCGCAGGTTCACGAGATGCCGGCGGTCCGCACGAAGATGACCCGGACGGTGCTGCCGACCGGCCAGTCTCTGCGCCTGCAGCCGCGCGCCGTCGACCTGGCGGACAAGCCGGATGAGTTCTTCCCGCCCCGCGGCTATGGCCAAGATACGCGCGCCGTGCTGGCGGAGGCCGGCTATTCGGGAAGCGAGATCGACCGGATGATCGAAGCGGGGATCGCCGCCGGCCCGTCCGCCGCATAGCCGGCCTTTCGGGCGGCGGCGGGAGAAAGCCGACGAAAACTGCAATTGCCGCTCATTCGCCGATACCACAAAACCAATGATGCCGCCCCGGACTTGATCCGGGCACACACGATAGCATGGCCAATCCCCGCCATCACCTGCCGCTCGCCGCCGAGAGTATGATACTGCGTTGTAATATTTGATTATTTTTCATTCTCCCCAGTTTCGCGGCCCTTGACTTGCCGCCAGTCATCGCCTTCAATCGACCCCGATTTGATGCCGCTCACTTACGGTTTGATGACTGAAATTCGCGGCAATTTTCGAGAGGGCGCGTCGAGCGCGACGAGGCCCGAAAAACGCCCGTTCGGTCTCGCGGTGACGGAAGAGGAGGAAGAGGCTGGCGGCTCCAGGGGTGGATAGGCGGAGGCGGAACCTGGAGTTGCCATCGGTTTCCTCATCCTCGCCATCCTTCGGACCGACGCCTTCGGGGAGAACACCATGCCGAAACGGAGCACTCTCAGGCTGACCAAGCGGAGTGTGGACGCACTCAGGCCCGGCGGCAAGGACGCGATCTTCTGGGACCGCGACCTCGCCGGCTTCGGGGTGCGCGTCCATGCCACCGGGCGCAAGCTCTGCATCGTCCAGTCGCGGGGGCCGGCCGGCCTGAAGCGGGCCACCCTGGGGCCGGTGGGCGACAGGACCGTCGAGGAGTATCGCCGCGAGGCGGCGGCGGCCATCGACCGCATCAAGCGGGGCGAGGACCCGAGGCCGCCGGAACCGGCGCCCGAGCCCACCGTTGCCGACCTGGCGGAACTCTGCCTGAAGGATCACGTCGCCGCGCGCTGCAAGCCGGCGACGGCGGAGAACTACCGGAAGTCCATCGACTGCCACATCCTGCCGGCGCTGGGGAACAAGGCGCTGAAAGACGTAGAGCCGGAAGACGCCGCCGATCTTCACCACGGGCTGCGCGCCACGCCGGCGGCGGCCAACCAGGCGATCTGGGTGCTCTCGAAGATGTTCTCGCTGGCCGAGAGCTGGGAGATGGTCCCGCCGGGGCGCAACCCGTGCCGGCATGTCCGCCACTACCGCGCCACGCCCCGCGAGCGCTTCCTGACGCCGGACGAGTTCCGCCGCATCGGCGATGCGCTGAAGGCGTTCGAGGCCAAGGGCAGGATGCAGCCGTCGGCCATCGCGGCGATCCGCCTGCTGATGCTGACCGGCTGCCGCTCGGACGAGATATTGACCCTGCAATGGGACGACATCGACCGGGCGGCGCGGGTCATCCGGCTCCGCGATTCGAAAACCGGTCCGCGCATGGTGCCGCTCACCGGGCCGGTATTGACGGTGCTGGACCGCATCGAGCGCGAGGACGGCGTTCCCTGGGTCTTGCGGGGATCGAAGCCGAGGACCCGGCTCACCTGCCTCTCCTGGCACTGGCGGAAGGTCAGGCAGGCGACCGGGCTCAAGGACGTGCGGCTTCACGACTGCCGGCACTCCTACGCCAGCAGGGCGCTGGCGCTGGGCGAGGGCTTGGCCGTCATCGGGCGCCTGTTGGGCCATGCCAGGGTCGGCACCACCGCCAAATACGCCCACCTGGTGCGCGACGCCG
>VXNK01000039.1 GCA_009840595.1 Rhodospirillaceae bacterium
GAGCGCATCGAGATCATCCGCGACCTGCGGCTCGGCGTGTTCGACGTGCTGGTCGGCATCAACCTGCTGCGCGAGGGGCTGGACATTCCCGAGGTCTCGCTGATCGCCATCCTCGACGCCGACAAGGAGGGCTATCTGCGGAGCCGGACGTCATTGATCCAGACCATGGGCCGGGCGGCGCGCAACATCGACGGCCGCGCCATCCTCTACGCCGACGCCGTGACGGATTCGATGAAGGCGGCGATCGAGGAGACCAACCGGCGGCGCGAAAAGCAGCAGACCTTCAACGCCGAGAACGGCATCACGCCGGAATCGATCCGCAAGGAGATCGCCGACATCCTGGAGAGCGTCTACGAGCGCGACCGGGTGACGGTCTCGACCGGCGATGCCGGCAAGTCGCACATGATCGGCCACAATCTGAAGGGCTATCTGGAGGAGCTCGAAACCCGGATGAAGGAGCACGCGGCCAATCTCGAATTCGAGGAGGCCGCCCGGTTGCGCGACGAACTGCGCCGGCTCGAAGCCGAAGACCTGGGCCTCAGCCCGTCGGCCAGCCTGGAAAACCGCGCCCAGCGGGCCAAGGCGCTGCTCGACCGCTCGGGCGGCCGGCCCGGCGGCGACAAGCGGACGCCGAGAAAAGGGCATGGCAAATACCGGCGGCGAGGCCGGCGCGGGCCGTAAGAGCGTCAGGCCTCAATCGTACTGGCCCTGGACGTATTTCTGCATCTCCTCGACCTCTCGCGTTGCCTCGGCGAGGCGGTATTTGACGACGTCGCCGATCGAGATCATGCCGGCCAGCGTGTCGCCGTCCATCACCGGGAGATGGCGGAAGCGGCCCTGGGTCATGATTTCCATGGCCTGGGCGATGGTGGCGCCCGGCCCGATGGTGGTCACGCCCCGGGTCATGAGCTGGGTGACCGGCCCGTCGAGGCATTCGGCCCCGAAGGTCGCCAGGCCCCGGACGATGTCGCGTTCCGAAAGGATGCCGGCGATGCGGCCGCCGTCCAGAATGAGCAGGGAGCCGATCTTGCGCCCGGTCATCTCGTTGGCGGCCCGGCCGACCGTCATGTCCGGCGTGCCGGAATGGATCGAACCGCCCTTGGTGCGCAGGATATCCGAAACGAACATCGCCGATCCTCCGATGGCGTGATACGGCCTGGCGGCCTTCGCTGCCCGCTATGGTTGCGCCGGAGCGGATGCAAGGCAAGCGGGTTTCGTCAGGGACGATTTCCAGCAACCGTCATATCGACCGGAGCGGCCCGCAGGGCCGTGACGTCGAGATATCTTTACCTGCTGAAATTCGAAGTCCCTGAAACCGTGCGGAGAAGATTTTTCCGCTACGCCCCGGATCGAATCCGGGGCTCCGGTCGAAATGACGTCGGGAAGTAAGGCGCCCGGTTCACCCCGTCTCACACCGCCTCACCCTGCCTTCGCCGCTCGCAGCGCCTGCCAGATCGCGCCCGGCGTCGCGGGCATCGGCAGGGCGGTGACGCCGGCCGGCCGCACCGCATCGAGCAGCGCGATCATCGTGCAGGCCATGCCGCCGACGCAGCCGGCCTCGCCGGCGCCCTTGATGCCGAGCGGGTTGGTCTTCGTCAGCGTCGGGCTGGACTCGACCGCGATGAAGGGCATGTCGCCGGCCCGCGGCAGGGCATAGTCCATGAACGAGCCGGTGATGAGCTGGCCGGCCTCGTCCCAGGCGATGCCTTCGAGCAGGATATGGCCGGCGCCCTGCACGATGCCGCCCTGGATCTGGCCCTTGAGGAGCAGCGGGTTCATCACCGTGCCGGCGTCGTTGACGGCGGTCCAGGCAAGCAGTTCCGCGGCGCCGGTTTCCGGATCGATCTCGACCTCGCAACAGTGGGTGGCGTTGGGAAAGGTCGGTCCCGGATGGCGGAAATTGGCGGCCGCGCCGAGCCCGGATTCGAGGCCGCCCGGCACGCCGAAGAAGTTGTGCGCCATGGCCGCGATCTCGGAAATGCGGATCGAGCGGTCGGTGCCGGCGACCGAGAACACGCCGTCGTCGAAGGCGATGTCGTCCTCGGCGGTCTCGAAATGGTGCGCGGCGATCGCCTTGCCTTTCTCGATCACCCTCTCGCTCGCCAGCCGGATCGCGCCGCCGCCCAGGCCGGAGGAGCGCGAGCCGAAGGTGCCGTGGCCGTGGCGCACGATATCGGTATCGCCCTGGACGAAGCGCACCTGCTCGAATTCCACGCCCAGCGTGTCGCACAGCAGTTGCCGGAATACCGTCTCGTGCCCCTGGCCGTGGGAGAATGTACCGACCGTGAGCGTGACGCCGCCGTCGGCGTCGAAGCGGATTTCCGCGCCCTCGTCGCCCAGGCCGGCCGACTGCTCGATGGCGTTGGTGATGCCGAAGCCGCGCAGCCTGCCGCGCGCCGCGGCCTCCGCCCGGCGCGCCTCGAAGCCGGCGTAGTCGGCGGCGGCGAGCGCCTTGTCCATGTTGGCTTCGAACCGGCCGCAATCGTACGTGTATTGCAGCCCGGTCTTGTAGGGCATGGCGCTTTCGGGGATCAGGTTGCGCCGCCTGAGCGCGACCCGGTCGAAGCCCAGTTCGGCCGCCGCCTTCTCGACCAGCATCTCGCAGATGTAGATGGATTCCGGCCGTCCGGCGCCGCGATAGGGGCCGATCGGGCAGGTGTTGGTGAACACCGCGGTGACGTCGACCGAGGCCGCGCCGGTCCGGTACATGCCGACGATGGCGCCCATGTTGCCGAAGGTCGGCAGCGGGCCGAAGAAGCTGCAATAGGCGCCGAGCGCGGCGACGGACTTCACCCGCACCGCGAGGAAATCGCCGTCGTCGCTGAGCGCCAGCTCGGCGACCGGGCGGCAGTCGCGGCCATGGTCGTCGACCAGGAAATGCTCGCTGCGGTCGCCGGTCCACTTGACCGGCCGGCCGACCCGCTTCGCCGCCCAGACGACCAGCGCCATCTCCGGGAACAGGCCGCCGCGCAGGCCGAAGCCGCCGCCCATGTCGGGGCTGACCAGACGCAGTTTGGAAATAGGCACCTTGAGCGCGTCGCGGGCGAGCAGGTTGCGGTTGTCGTGCGGGCCCTGGGTCCCGGTCCACAGGGTGTAGCGGTCGGCGACCGGGTCGTATTCGCCGATCGCGGCGCGCGGCTCCATCGGGTTCTGGGCGAGCCGGCCGATCGGCAGGTCCGCGGTGACGACATGGGGCGCCGATTCGAAGATGGCGTCGACGGCTTCCAGGTCGCCCATGGTCTGGCGGAAGCTGACATTGTCGCCCAGGTCCGGCCAGACCAGCGGCGCGTCGGCCGCGAGCGCGTCCGGCGTGTCGATCACCGCCGGCAGTTCCTCGTAGTCGACCTCGATCAACTCGGCCGCATCGCGCGCCTGCGCCGCGGTCCCGGCGACGACGAAGGCGACCGGGTCGCCGACGAATTTGACCGCACCGGCGGCCAGAGGCGGCCGGCGGGGCTCGTGGATCGGCGACCCGTCCGGCCGCTTGAGTGGCAGCAGTTGCGGCGCCAACGAGGCGATGACGCCGAGGCCGTCGGCCTGCCAGTCGTCATGGGTCAGGACGGCGAGCACGCCGGGCGCCGCGCGCGCCGCGGCGCAGTCGATGCCGGCGATCCGGGCATGGGCGTGGGGCGAGCGTAAAACGTGGCCGCGGGCCTGTCCGGGGCGGTCCAGGTCGTCGGTATATTGGCCGTTGCCGCGCAGCAGGCGCGGATCCTCGTAGCGCGGCACGCTCTGCCCCAGTCCGAATTTCATGCTTCGCTCCCCCTGTCCGGATTGGCCGGTCCCCAAGCGCCGCGGATGTTAGTCGGGCGACGGACCCGGCGAAAGGCCGAAGGCGCCCGACTAACATCCGCGGCACCGGGACGGCCGGGACGGCCGGGTATCCGGTGCGGCGGTCGGCCGGGCAGGCCGGCCTCGCCCGGTCCATTCGCCTACCCGTTCCAACTGAAATCCGGCTTGCGCTTTTCCAGATAGGCCGCGATGCCTTCCTTGAGGTCGCCGGCCTCGTAGGCGCCGAGGCGCAGTTCGCGCAGCAAATCCGGTTCTTCGGCGGCGCCGGCGGCGATCTCGCGCAGCGCACGCTTGGCGTAGCGCACGCTGTACTGGCTGTTGCGGCAGATCGATTCGACGAAGACGGCGGTCTCGCGGTCGAGCGCGTCCGGGGCACAGACCCGGTCCGCAAGGCCCCAGGCTTCTGCCGTCGCGGCATCGATCAGCCGGCCGGTGAACAGCAGGTCCTTCGTCTTCGACGGCCTGATCGCCTGGCTGACCCGCCGCGTCGAGGCCATGCTGTAGCAGATGCCGAGCCGGGCCGGCGTGATGCCGAAGCGGCTCCCGGTGCTGCAGAAGCGCAGGTCGCAGGCGATCGCGAGTTCGACGCCGCCGCCGACGCAATCGCCGTGAATCAGGGCGATGACCGGCTTCAGGCAGTCGGCCAGCGACCCGGCGGCGCCGTTCACCGCCTGCATGTAGGCCAGCGCGTTCTCCCGGTTGCGGAAGCGTTCGCGGAACTGGCTTATGTCGGCGCCGGCGGCGAAGGCCGTGCGGTCGACTCCGCGCACGACGATGGCCTTGACCGCCGGGTCGGCCTCGGCCCGGGCGACCAGCGGCGGGATCGCCCGCCACATTTCCAGGTTGAGCGCATTGCGCTTCTCCGGCCGGTCGAGGACGAGGTGGGCGACGGCCCCGCGGCCGCCCGGATGCGTCTCGAGGCGGATATGGCGGCTGGTCTCCGTTGCGGTCATGCCCGGCGGCTCCGGCGGTTGTTCTCCCCGGCGCAATGTAGCGCGCCGGCGGGCTTGGGGCAGCCCGCGGCCCTGCGTCCCGAAGCCCCGCCCGAAACCCTGCCCGACGACCTGCCCGACTTCCCCGGCCCGACCGAGGGCATCTCCGACCCCAGGGAAGCGCGGGAGGCGCCGGTCATCGTCTTCCCGCAGCCCATCCTGTGACTGCCGAAAGCCGTCTGCGGTCGATCCGGTTCGCGAACCGGGGCTTGCAGCGGCGCGCCATCCGGCCGATATGACGGACCGACCGGCGGCGCTCCCGAAGTTGCGATGAACCCGCCGCCGCAGGAGGACCGACCATGCCTGAAGCCTTTATCTGCGACCCCGTCCGCACGCCGATCGGCCGCTACGGCGGCAGCCTGAGCGCGGTGCGCGCCGACGATCTCGGCGCCGTGCCGATCCGCGAGCTCATGGCGCGCAACGCAGCCGTCGACGCCGAAGCCATCGACGACCTGGTCTACGGCTGCGCCAACCAGGCCGGCGAGGACAACCGCAACGTCGCCCGGATGAGCCTGCTGCTCGCCGGCCTGCCGGATACCGTTCCCGGCGCGACGGTCAACCGGCTGTGCGGCTCGGGCATGAACGCGGTCGGCGTGTGCGCCCAGGCGGTCAGGACGGGGGAGGCAGAACTCACCGTCGCCGGCGGCGTCGAGAGCATGTCGCGCGCGCCCTTCGTCATGGGCAAGGCGGACACCGCCTTCTCCCGCAAGGCCGAGGTCTACGACACGACCATCGGCTGGCGCTTCGTCAACCGGATGATGAAGAAGCATTACGGCACGGATTCGATGCCCGAGACGGCGGAAAACGTGGCCGAGGAGTTCCAGGTGTCGCGCGAGGACCAGGACGCCTTCGCGGCGCGCAGCCAGGCCCGCGCCGTCGCGGCCCAGGAGAACGGCAAGCTGGCGTCCGAAATCGTGCCGGTCACGATTCCGCAGCGCCGGGGCGATCCGGTCGTCGTCGACAAGGACGAGCATCCGCGCGCCGGCACCACGGTCGAGAAGCTGGCCGGCCTACCGACGCCGTTCCGCGACGGCGGCACCGTGACCGCGGGCAACGCCTCCGGCGTCAACGACGGGGCGGCGGCCATGTTCGTGGCGTCGGAAAAGGCGGTGAAAGACTACGGCCTCGAGCCGCTCGCCCGGGTTGTCGGCATGGCGACAGCCGGCGTGCCGCCGCGCATCATGGGCATCGGCCCGGCGCCGGCCTCGGAAAAGCTGCTGGCGCGCCTCGGCCTCAAGATCGACGACATGGACGTGATCGAGCTGAACGAGGCCTTCGCCGCCCAGGGCCTTGCCGTGTTGCGCATGCTGGGGGTGCCGGACGATGCGGAACACGTCAATCCGAACGGCGGCGCCATCGCGCTGGGCCATCCGCTCGGCATGTCAGGCGCCCGACTGGTCGCGACGGCGGCGCGCGAGCTGCAGCGCCGCGGCGGCACCCACGCGCTCTGCACCATGTGCATCGGCGTCGGCCAGGGAATCTCGATGGTGATCGAGCGGGTGTAGGGGGCGTTTACCGCACCGTGAGCACCGGCTTGGCCCTTGAGGTGCTGGGTCAGGCCGAGCGATACGCTTCGTCGTGCGGCCCGACGGCCACCGGCTTCGCGTTCCCGTTTTCGAGAATCTGGAACACGAAACGATAATTCCGGGTCAGCCGGACCGAGTGAAGTTCGCCGCCGCCTCTCAGTTTTTCGTATCGGCGTCCCGGTGTCAGAGTGCCCGCCAGCAATTCGTCGATTGCCGTCGTAAGCTCCCTTTGTATCCGCCGCGGGAGCCGCTTGACCTGCTGCCGGAATTGTCCCGCCGGTTCCTCGAACGCCGGAATTCTCGCTACCGGCACATTCACGGATTCAATCGCTCGTCAATGACGAGACCAGTTCCGCGCCCGATGCGAAAGTCTTTCCGGTGGTCGGCGCCAGAGCGCCGTCATTGATCATGAGACGCCAGCGAATGTCCTGACACCGCTGGACGATTTGAGACAGCAGGTCTTCCAGGCGATCCAGTTCGCGGAATATCTCCTTCCCGTGCTCGCCCGATCCTCCTGAATGCTCCAACGCGCCACGGATTGCGCCGAGTTCGTCGCATTCGCTGCGAAAATACTCTTCCGTTTCCTCGAACGCCTGAACGCCGACTCCATCGGGGTCCATTACCGTGCCTTGCGGGGCCGCTTCGACCTCGGCCCGAAGCTTGTCCAACATCGTGATGACGGCGGCATTGATGGATCGGTGGCGTTCGCCAAGATTACGTTCCAACTCGGTTACGGCTCTCCGGTTCTCCCGGTCCGGGGACCGCAGGAGACAATCGGGCGTAAATCGCGACCGATCCGGGCTTTCCGGAAATTCGGCCAGCCAAGGCAGCACCCGCCCGACATTCCGGATCGTGTCGCTGTTCGACAGAGACTGTGCTGGCGCTACGGCCATTGTGTAACCGCTCTGTTCGGTCTGCCCGGCAGGGACGTTCGACGATGGCGCTTTAACTGGCGCGGGTCGCAATCGAAATCAAGAATCCTCGGGTCGAAACCGGGGCCGTTCCACCCGCGCTATCGCACCGTCAGCACCAGCTTGCCGCGCAGGTGCCGGCCCTCGCTGACCCGGTGGGCGTCGGCCGCCTGGGCGAGCGGGAAGGTGCGGACCGGCGGGACGGTCACGGCGCCGGCGGCGACCAGCTCGGCGACCCGCTCCATGTGGCGGCGGGCCCGGCCGACATCGGGCCGGAGGGAAATCACGTCGCTGCGCGGCGGTTGCGGCGCCTGGCCGCCCGAAGCGATGAACGCCGCCCGGCCGCCGGGCCGCAGCACGTCGAAGGAGCGCCGCGCAACGTCACCGCCGACGGTCTCGAACACCGCGTCCACGCCGGAGATTTCCTCGGTGAAATCCTGCGCGCGGTAGTCGATGACCCGGTCGGCGCCCAGGCCCTTCACATAGTCATGGTTCGCCGCGCTCGCCGTCGTGACGACGGTCGCGCCGAGATATTTGGCGAGCTGGATGGCGAAGCCCGCGACGCCGCCGGCACCGCCCTGGATCAGGATCGTCTCGTCGGCCTGCAGTTTAAGCGTCTCTTCGAGCGAGACGATCGCCGTCAGCCCGGCGAGCGCCAGGGCGACGGCTTCCTCGTGGGACCAGCCCTCGGGCTTCTTCGCCGCGAGATCGGCCCTGACCGCCACCTTCTCGGCATAGGCGCCTTCCTGGCCGGCGTCGAGCACGCCGAACACCGGATCGCCCGGCGCGAGATCGGTCACGCCCGCGCCCGCCTCGGCGACGACGCCGGAGAAATCCCGGCCCAGCACATAGGGAAAGTCCGCAATCCTGGCGTAACTGCCGGAGCGGACTTTCCAGTCCGCCGCATTCACCGAAGCGGCGTGAATGTCCACCACGATCTCGGCCGGCCCGGCCTGCGGATCCGGCAGGTCGCCGTAAAGCAGGACCTCCGGGCCGCCCTGTTCGTTCATATACGCTGCTTTCATGGCCTCCGCCGGCGTCGCTGGTTCGTCGGGCTTTCGGGCGCGCGCCGTTGATCCGGCGCAGCCGCGCGCCTATCCTTTGCCCTAACCCGTTCCGGCCGGCCCAGATGTCCAAAGGGCGCACGACGATGAAGCTCACCCAAGACCAGACCGACCGGTTCCACGAGACCGGCTACCTCATGCTGCCCAGCCTGTTCTCGGCCGCCGAGACCGATGTCCTCCGGCAGGCGGCGGCGGAGGTCTACGCCCTGGACCGCAAGGAGGTGGTGCGCGAGAAGGACGGCGTCTCGCCGCGCACCGCTTTCGCGGCGCACTGCTACAACGAGGCCTTCCGGCGGCTCGGCCGCCATCCGCGCCTGATCGGACCGGTGATGCAGTTGCTCGGCGGGCCGGTGTACATGCACCAGTACAAGGTCAACGCCAAGGTCGCTTTCGACGGCGATGTCTGGCAGTGGCACCAGGATTACGGCACCTGGTCGCGCGACGACCTGATGCCGGAGCCGCGCGCCATGAATATCGCGCTGTTCGTCGACGAGGCGACCGAGTTCAACGGCCCGCTCTGGCTCATTCCCGGCTCGCACCGCGAGGGCGTCTACGAGGCCGGCCACGATATCGCGACAACCAGCTATCCCCTGTGGACCCTGGACAAGAAGACGGTGAGCGAACTGGCGGAGCGCGGCGGCATCTATTCGGCCAAGGGCGCGGCCGGCAGCGTCCTGCTGTTCCACGGCAACCTGGTCCACGCCTCGTCGCCCAACCTGTCGCCCTGGGGCCGGACCATCGTCTACCTGTCGCTGTGCCATGTCGAGAACCATATCCGGCGCTTCAAGCGGCCGGACTGGATCGCCCACCGCGACTTCGCGCCCATCGAGCCGCTGCCGGACGATTGCCTGACGGCGCCGATGACGCCGTTCGCGGAAGACGGGCCCGGGGTCCGGGCGGCGGCGGAACAGGCGGCGTGAACCTTCACCGGCTCCTGCTGGAGCGTCAGGCGCAGGACAGGCCCGTCCGGGTCGGCATCCTCGGCTGCGGCAAGTTCGCCTCGATGTACCTCGCCCAGGCGATCCGCACGCCGGGCGTCCACATCGCCGCCATTGCAGACCTTAACCCGGCCGGGGCGCGGGAGAATCTGGCGCGCATCGGTTGGCCGGCCGAACGCTATGCGGCAGCGGATTGCGGCGCGGCGCTCCGTTCGGGCGCGACCTGGATTACCGACGATGTCGAGGCGCCGTTCCGGCAGGAGGCGATCGACCTGGTCATCGATTCGACCGGCGATCCGCCGTCGGGCGTGCATCATGCTCTGCTCGCCTGCCGCTACGGCAAGTCGATCGTCATGGTCAACGTCGAGGCCGATGCGCTCGTCGGCCCGCTATTGGCTGAGAAGGCGCGCGCGGCCGGCATCGTCTATTCGCTGGCCTACGGCGACCAGCCGGCGATGATCTGCGACCTTGTCGACTGGGCGCGCGCCTGCGGCTTCGACGTGACCGCGGCGGGCCGGGGCCACAAATGGCTGCCGGAGTACCGGTTCTACACGCCGGACAATGTGTGGAGCGGCTACGGCCTGACGCCGGAGCAGGCCGAAGAGGGCGGCCTCAATCCCAAGATGTTCACCTCCTTCCTCGACGGCACCAAGCCGGCGATCGAGAGCGCGGCGGTCGCCAACGCCACCGGCCTGACGCCGGCGCCGGACGGCCTGGCCTATCCGCCCGGCAGCATCGACCGGATACCGAATATCTGCCGCCCCCGGCCGGAAGGCGGCGCGCTCGACCACAAGGGGCAGGTCGAGGTCATATCCTCCCTGCACCCGGACGGCCGGGTCGTCGACTACGACATCCGCTTCGGCGTGTTCGTCGCCTTCGAGGCGGATACCGATTACATCGCGCGCTGCTTCACGGAATACGGCGTGCAGACCGACGACAGCGGCCGCTACGCTGCCCTGTACAAGCGCTGGCACCTGATCGGGCTGGAACTGGGCATCAGCGTCGCCAGCGTCGCCCTGCGCGGTGAGCCGACGGGCGCGGCGACCGGCTGGCGCGCGGATGCCGTCGCCGTCGCCAAGCGCGACCTCAAGGCCGGCGAGTTGCTCGACGGGGAGGGCGGCTATACGGTTTCGGGCCATCTGATGCCGGCGGCGCGCTCGCTGGCCGAAGGCGCCCTGCCGATGGGGCTGACCCACAGTGTCCGTTTGGTGAATCCCGTGGCGAAAGGACAGGTCGTCCGCTGGTCGGACGTGGCGGCCGACAGCGCGCACCCGGCCGCGCAGCTGCGCCGCGAGATGGAAGAACGCTACCGGCCGGCCCTGCTTCAGGCTGCAGAATAGACTTCAGAGTTGCGGCGTCGCGCGCCGTTCCGCGGTCACGGCACCCGGCTCTTGTCGTTCCACAGCCGGTATTCCTCCCGGAAGGAGATCAGCGAGCGCCAGACCCGCTTGAACAGCGGATTGGCGGTGCTTTCCTCCTCGGCCACCTGCTGCCAGGCGCCCGAGAGCGCTTTGAGCACCTCTTCCGGGAACTGCCGGATTTCGACGCCCTTGGCGGTCAACTCGCGGATCGCCGCCGGCTGGAGCGAGGCGCCTTCGGCCATGCCTTCGCGGATCGTGTCGCCGCAGGCGTTCCTGATCATGGTCTTGGCGGCGTCGGCCAGGTCGTTCCAGACGCCGCGGCGGATCAGCAGTTCCAGCAGGGTCGCCGGCTTGTGCCAGCCCGGCACATAATAGTATTTCGCCGCCGTATTGAGGCCCATGTTCAGGTCGATCACCGGGATCGAATATTCCGCCCCGGCGATCTGCCCGGCTTCCAGTGCCTTCTTCATTTCCGCCGCGTCGAGGCGGACCGCGGTCGCGCCCAGCTTCTCGACCACCCGGGCGCCGAGGCCGAAAATCCGGATTTTCTTGCCCTTGAAGTATCCGGGTTTGGCAACCTCCTGGCGGAACCAGCCGCCGCCTTCCGCCGCCGAGACGCCGCACAGGACCGATTTCAGCCCGTGCCCGCCATAGATTTCGTCGAGCAGCGCTTCGCCGCCGCCGTAATAGTACCAGGCCAGATATTCCCGCGCATCGGGCCCGAACGGCACGCCGGAGAACAGGGCGAGCGCTCTCTCGGTCGATGTCCAGTGGCCCGGTGTCGACCAGCAGGCTTCCACCTTGCCGTCCATCACGGCCTGGAAACACTGTTCGGCGGCGATCGGCTGGCCGGGTTCGGCAAAACCGATCTGCATGGCGCCGGCGGAGGCCCGGCGCAGTTTCGTCGTGAAGCTCCTGCCCAGGGTACCGAACTGCGGCGTGTCGCCCCGAAAGGCGCTCGCCATGGTCCATTTCAGATAGATCGATTCCGGGGCATTGAATTCGGGCTTCTCGGTGACCGTTTCGCGCACGATGATTTTCTGCGGCCCCGGTGCGAGCAGGTAGCGGCCGGCCGCTCCGCCTCCGACCAGGCAGACGATGGCGACGGTGGCGATCCGGAGAAAGAAAGGGTTCAAGGGCCGCGCCTCACGGGTGGATGCCTGTACTTAACCGAAGTGGGCGCGCTTTTCGAGTGCAGCGAAGCGTCATTGCGCTCCTGACGCCCCTTGCGCCGTGGGCGCGCGGGCGGCCGCTTCCGGCGTTCCGGCAGCGGCCGGGCCGCTGTCCCGGCCGAACGGCGGCGCTCTTCCGCGCCGGCCGGACCGTTGATCGGCCCGCCGCGATGGGGCAGTTTGCCATCCCGTCCGGCGATCGCGCCCCGGACCCGGCCTGCCTGCCCGTTCAACGCTGCAAGGCCGAACAGCGAGAGGAATCCGAACATGCCGAAGAACGACCTCAGGGTGTGGGGCATCGGAACCTCCCGCACGATGCGGGCGCACTGGATGCTCGCGGAGATGGACGTCGACTACGAGTTGCGCCCGATCGGGCCGCGCACCGGCGAGACGCTGACCGAGGAATATCTGCGCCTGAATCCGAGGCACAAGGTCCCGGTGATCGAGCACGGGCCGTTCGTCCTGGCGGAGAGCGCCGCCATCATCAACTATCTGAGCGAAACCTTCCCGGCGCCGGAAGGCTTCTTCGTGCCCGGGGATCCGGTGCGCCGCGCTGCGCTGAACGAATGGTGTTTCTTCGTCATGACGGAACTGGACGCGCACCCGCTCTACGTTATCCGGCGGCACCTGCAGCTTGCGCACATCTACGGCGAGGCGCCGCGCGCCATCCAATCCGCCCGGGAATATTTCTGCGAGCAGATCGACGGCATGATGAAGAAATTTCCCGACGGTATGGCCTCGCTCATGCCGGAAGGCATGAGCATTGCCGACATCCTGATGGTGACCTGCCTAGACTATGCGCTGACGCTCGAAATCCCGCTCCCGCAGACGCTCCTGGCATATCGGGAAGGAATAGTCGAACGGCCGGCCTACCGGCGCGCCTGCGAGATCAATTTCGTCTGACGTGCGCCGCTGAGCCGGGCTCGCGGCCGTCACGGCAGACCTCGAACGCAAGATGGAAAGCAACGGACCAATGAACGGACCGCTCAACGGCGTGCGCATCCTCGATCTGACCACGATGGTCTCGGGGCCGATGGCAACGATGATGCTGGCCGACCAGGGGGCGGACGTCATCAAGATCGAATCGCCCCGGGGCGACCACATGCGCCATGTCGGCAGCATGAGAAAGGGAATGTCGGCCTCATTCCTGTCGTGCAACCGGAGCAAACGCAGCCTGGCGCTCGATATCAAGCGCCCGGAGGGCCTTGCCGCCGTCAGGAAGCTCGCCGCGACCGCCGACGTGCTGGTGCAGAACTTCCGTCCGGGCGCGATCGAGCGGATGGGGCTGGGCGAAGATGTCGTCCGCGAACTCCGGCCCGACATCGTCTTCGTTTCGATCAGCGGCTTCGGCGAAACCGGTCCCTATTCGGGCCAACGGGTCTACGATCCGGTGATCCAGGCGCTGTGCGGGCTGGCCGACGTCCAGACCGACCACGCGACCGGCCAGCCGCGCATGGTGCGCACGATCATTCCCGACAAGACGACGGCCGTCGCCGCGGCCCAGGCGATCACGGCGGCGCTGTACGCGCGCGCGCAGACCGGCGAGGGGCAGCATATCCGGCTCGCCATGCTCGATACGATGGTGGCCTATCTCTGGCCGGAGGCGATTTCCAGCCTGACCTGGGTCGGCAGCGAGTCCGATCCGGCCGAGGGCCAGATGGGCCTCGACCTCGTGTACCGGACCGCGGACGGCTACATCACCGCCGGTGCGGTGTCGGACTCGGAATGGCAGGGCATGTGCCGGGCGCTCGACCGCGAGGACCTGCTGGAGGACGAGCGCTTCGCGACCGCCGGGGCGCGCGCGAAGAACCGGCCGGCGCGCCGGGACATCGTCGGCGAGGAAATGGAAAGGCGGCCAAGCGGCGAGATCCTGGCGCGGCTCGACCGCGAGGATGTCCCCTGCGCGCCGGTGCTGACCCGCTGGCAACTGCTGGACGATGCGCAGATCGCGGCGAACGGGACGATCGAGATCCACGAGGACGACCTGCTCGGCAAGGTGCGCCAGCCCCGGCCGGCGGCGCGCTTCGACCGGACGCCGGCCTCGGTGCAGGCGCTTGCGCCGTATCTCGGCGCCGACAACGCCGCCATCCTCGCGGAACTCGGATACTCCGAAGCGGAAATCGGCCGCCTGAGCGAAGACGGCGTTCTGGCCGGCGACGGGCCGGCTACGGATTGCTGAGCAGCCGCATCAGGCTGGAGGTGTCCCAGCGCCCGCCGCCGCGCGCCTGCACCCGGGCGTAGAATTCGTTGACCAGCGCGGTGACCGGCAGGAGCGCGCCGGCCCGGTGCCCCTGGGCCAGGCAGATATCGAGGTCCTTGCGCATCCAATCGACCGCGAAACCGAACTCGAACTCGTCGTCGACCATCGTGGTCCCGCGGTTTTCCATCTGCCAGGACTGGGCGGCGCCCTTGGAAATCACGTCGAGCACCAGCTTCGCGTCGAGCCCGGAGCGCATGGCGAGGTTCAGCCCCTCGGCCAGCCCCTGCACCAGCCCGGCGATGCAGACCTGGTTGACCATCTTGGTGAGTTGGCCGGCGCCGACCGGGCCCAGCAGGGTCACGGCGCGGGCATAGGCGTCGATAACGCCCTTGCAGCGCTCGAAGATCGCCGGCTCTCCACCGACCATGACCGTGAGCACGCCGTTCACCGCGCCGGCTTCGCCGCCGGAGACCGGCGCGTCCATGAAGCCGAGGCCCCGGTTCGACGCTTCCGCCGCCAGTTCCCGGGCGACGTTGGCCGAAGCGGTCGTGTGATCGACGAAGACCGCGCCGTCGCCCATCCCCTCGAACGCGCCGCCCGGGCCGACCGTGACCGCACGCACATCGTCATCGTTGCCGACGCAGGCGAACACGATCTCGCCGCCGGCTGCCGCGGCGGCCGGCGTTGCGGCGGTCGTTCCGGCAAACTCCCCGGCCCATTGTCCGGCTTTCGACGCCGTCCGGTTGTAGACGGTCACTTTGTGGCCGGCGTTCGCCAGATGGCCGGCCATGTGGTAGCCCATGACCCCTAGGCCGAGGAAGGCGACCTTCCGCGGTTGCGCTTTCGCTGTTTCGTTCATGCTCGTTCCGTCGTGCGGTGGTTCGGGCCCGGTCCCTCATCCTGAGCGGCGGGCGGAGGCGGATTATCGGGGCCGGTCCGGGTCCGGTTCAAGGCGCAATCGCGCCGAAGCCGATCCGGCCCGGCATGCGACATCGCTTCGGTCGATACCGATGCTCCCGATCCGCGACAATCGGGTTCGGGATTCCCCTTAACGATCTCCCGAATTGCGCCACAGGCACATCGCGGCGAGGGCAGATGAAACCGCCGGCGTTCAAATATGTTGCGGCCGGTTCGGTCGAAGAGGCGACGGCCCGGTTGGCTGAATACGGCGACGACGCCCGGCCGATCGCCGGCGGCCAGAGCCTCGTGCCGATGATGAACTTCCGCCTCGTCAGCCCGGCGGTGCTGGTCGACATCCGCAGGATCGCGCCGCCGGACGCGATCGAGGAGGCCGATGGCCATGTCCGCGTCGGCGCGCTCACCCGGCACCGCGCCCTCGAAACCTCGCCCCTGGTCCGGGAGCGCTTCCCGGTTCTCGCCGCGGCGATGGGGCATGTCGCGCATCTGGCGATCCGCAACCGCGGGACCATCGGCGGCAGCCTGTGCCACGCCGACCCGGCGGCGGAGCTGCCGGCGCTGGCCGTGCTGCTCGATGCCCGGATCCACACGGCAAGTTGCAGCGGCGAACGCATCGTCGAAGCCGGTTCGTTTTTCGAAGGTGCGCTGTGGACCGCGCTCGAAGACGGCGAGATTGTCACGCGCATCGATTTTCCGCTGTTGCGGCCGGGCACCGGGTGGGGTTTCCGCGAATTCGCGCGCCGGCACGGCGATTTCGCGCTGGCCGGCGCCGCGGCGACCGTGACCGGGTCGGCCGGCCGGGCGGTGGAGGTCAGGATCGCGCTGTTCGGCGTCGGAGAAACGCCGGTCCGCGCCACGGCGGCCGAAGCGCTGCTGACCGGGACCGGTCTGGAGCCCGACGCGGTTGCCGCAGCCGTCGACGCCCTGCGCAACGCCATCGATCCGGACGACGACCTGCACGCCTCGGCCGAGTACCGGCGCCATCTGGCGGGCGTCATGGCCGAGCGCGCCCTGGGCGACGCCTGGGCCCGCGTGGGGGCCGGTGCAGGGGGCGGAGCGGCATGATGGAACGGATCGACATTGGGCTGACCGTCAACGGCGTCCGCCATGAGCGGCAGGTCGAGCCGCGCCGCCTGCTCTCGGACTTCCTGCGCGAGGACCTCGGACTGACCGGCACCCATGTCGGCTGCGAACACGGCGTCTGCGGTGCCTGCACGGTGCTGCTCGACGGCGACAGCGCCCGGTCATGCCTGACCTTCGCGGTCCAGTGCGACGGGGCCTCGGTCCGCACGGTCGAGGGGCTGGGCGCGCCCGGCGCGCTCCACCCGCTGCAGGAGAGCTTCCGGCGGCACCATGCCCTGCAATGCGGCTTCTGCACGCCGGGCATGCTGATGACCGCGCTCGATCTTCTGGCCAAGTATCCGCTCGCCACGGACGACGAGATTCGCGAAGGGCTGTCCGGAAACCTCTGCCGCTGCACCGGCTATGTGAACATCGTCAACGCCATCCGCGAGACGGCCGCGGCGCGCGGGGACGACACGGGATGAGCAAGAATACGCCGGCAGGCATGGCGGAGGCGCCCCGGCCCGGTATCGTCGGCGCCCGGGTGCAGCGGCGCGAGGATCCACGGCTGCTCACCGGCCGGGGCAGCTATACCGACGACCGCAAAGCTGCCGGCGCGGTCCATGTCGCCTTCTGCCGAAGCGACCGGGCCCATGCCCGCATCGCCGGAATCGATATAGCCGAAGCGCAACAGGCGCCGGGCGTTCTGGGCGTCTTTACCGCCGCGGATATTGACGCCGTCGCCCGCCCGATCCGCGCGACCTCCAACATGCCCGACTACCGCGCCACCGAATTCGTGCCGCTGGCGCGCGGGAAGGTGCGCCATGTCGGCGAACCCGTTGCCGCCGTGGTCGCGGAGAACCGCTATCTCGCCGAGGATGCCGCCGCCCTCGTGTCCGTGGATTACGATCCGCTGCCGGATGCAGCCGATCCGGAGGCGGCGCTCGAGGATCGCGTGCTGCTCCACGAGGAGGCCGGGACCAATCTCATCGCGGCCCGGGAGTTCGCCAGGGGTGACGTCGACGCGGTCATGGCGGACGCCGCGCTCGTCGTCGAGGACCGGTTCCGAATCCGGCGCAAGACGCCGGCGGCGATCGAGAACCGCTGCTATCTCGCCGAATTCGACGCCGGCCGGCAGGCGCTGACCCTCCACGGGACGACCCAGGTGCCGGGCCTGCTGCGCGACGCGCTGGCCGAGATTTTCGATCTGCCGGGCCACCGCCTGCGGGTCGTCGCGCCCGATGTCGGCGGCGGCTTCGGCGCCAAGGCCTCGCTCTATCCCGAGGAGGTCGTCGTCTGCGCCCTCGCCATGCGCCTCGGCCGGCCGGTCAAATGGACCGGCGACCGCATGGAAGACCTGACGGCGACCAGCCAGGCCTTCGACGAGATCGTCCGGGCGAAGCTGGCATTCGATGCGGACGGACGATTCCTTGCGCTGGAGGCCGATGTCATCGGCGATATCGGCGCCTATTCGATTTATCCCTGGACGGCGTCGCTGGAGCCGGTCCAGGTGGTGAGCTTCCTGCCCGGCCCCTACCGGATCGCCAACTACCGCGGGCGGGTGCGCGCGGTCGCGACCTCGAAGGCGCCGACCGGGCCGTATCGCGGCGTCGGCCGGCCGGTCTCGACCTTCGTCATGGAGCGGCTGGTCGACATGGCGGCCCGGCGGCTGGACATGGACCCCGCGGAATTGAGGGTGCGGAACCTGGTGCGCGACGAGGAGTTTCCCTACAAGTCCGGCTCCGGAATCGTCTGGGACCGCGCGGGCTTTCAGGACTGCCTGCGCGTGACGCTCGACCGCTTCGGCTATGCGGAACGGCGGGCCGAGCAAGCGGCGGCGCGGGAGCGGGGCAGGCTGGTCGGCATCGGCATCGCGTCCTACGCCGAGTTGACCGGCATCGGCTCGCGCATCTCGGCGGCGCCGGGCATGCCGATCAACACCGGCACCGAGCGCGCAACGATCGAGATCGATTCGACCGGCGCGGTCACGGCGGCCTTCGGCATCGCCTCCCACGGCCAGGGCCTGGAGACGACGCTCGCCCAGATCGTCGCCGAGGAACTCGGCGTCCGGGTCGAGGATGTCGGGATCGTGCACGGCGACAGCGCCGCGGTGGCGCACAGCACCGGCACCTATGCGAGCCGCAGCACGGTGCTCGCCGGCGGTGCGGCGACGCTCTCGGCCCGGTCGCTCAGGGCGCAGGTCGTCAAGGCGGCGTCCCATCTTCTGGAAGCCGCCGAAACCGATATCGAAATGCGCGACGGCGTCGTGTCGGTCGCCGGGACGGACGCGTCGATTACGCTGCGGGAACTGGCGCGCGCCTTCTATACTGAAATGCGGCGCATTCCGAAGGAGGCGCGCGAGTCGCTCGATCTCAGCGCCAGCGCGACTTACGACCCCTTCTTCGGCACGACGACGGCGGCGACCCATATCGCGGAAGTCGAGATCGACCCGCAGACCTTCGGCGTTGCGGTCCGGCGCTATGTCGTGGCCGAGGATTGCGGGCGCATCGTCAACCCGATGATCGTGGACGGGCAGGTTCATGGCGGCGTCGCGCAAGGCATCGGCGCGGCGCTCCTCGAGGAAGTGGTCCATGACGACAGCGGACAGCTCCTGACCGGGAGCTTCGTCGACTATGTCGTGCCGTCGGCGGCCGAAATCCCGGACATCGATGCCGCTCATCTCGATACCGAATCGCCGTCCACGCTGGGCGGCTACCGGGGCATGGGCGAGGGCGGCACCATCGGCGCGCCGGCGGCCGTCGCCAACGCCGTCGCCGACGCCCTTTCAGGGATGGACATTCAAATCAACGAATTGCCGGTCACGCCGGAACGGCTGTTCCGCCTGATCCGCCCCGATCTGTAGGGCCGAACCGAACGAGGGAGAATCCGGACATGGATCTTGATCTGGAAGGGAAGGTCGCCCTGGTGACCGGCAGCGGCCGGGATGTCGGCCGCGAAATCGCGCTCGCCTTTGCGGCCGAGGGCGCCACCGTGGCGGTCAACTACAGCCGTTCGGCGGACGCCGCTACCGCCGTCGTCGAGGAGATCGCCCGCGGCGGTGGCACGGCCAAGGCCTACCGGGCGGACATCGCCGACCTCGAGGCCGTCCGGGCCATGACGGAGGCCATTATCGCCGATTTCGGCCGGATCGACGTGCTGGTGAACAACGCCGGCTTCGTCGTGCCGCAGCGCTTCCTGGACACCGGGCCGGAGGACTGGAAGCGGCAGATCGACGTCGGCCTCTATGGCGTCATCCATTGCTGCAGCGCGGTCGGCGCCCACATGGTCGAGCGGGGCGGGGGCCGCATCGTGAACCTCGCCGGCGATTCGGCGCGGGTCGGCGAAAAGTTCCTGTCGGTGACGACATCGGCGCGCGGCGGCGTGCTGTCGCTCACCAAGTCGCTGGCGCGGGAGTTCGGCCCGTCCGGCGTCACGGTCAACGCCGTCGCCCTCGGCTATGTCGAGACCGCCCACACCGACCGGGAGTGGCTGGAGAAGAACCGGGAGAAGATCGTCCGGCAATATCCGATGCGCCGGATCGGCAGGCCCGAAGACGTGGCGCCGGCCATCGTATTCCTGGCGTCGGGCGGCGCAGGCTGGATCACCGGCCAGGTGCTCAGCATCAGCGGCGGCTACAGCATGGTCGGATAGGCCGGCGGGCGGGTATTGCCGGGGGCGGCGGGCCGGCTTATTTTTGTGTTGCTCCAATGCTTGGGGCGGACGGTAGTGACCAAATCGAACGGATCCGGGTACAGGGTTCCCTCATTCTAAAATAGACAGACAATTCTATCTATCAACGGTCCGCAGGATTTTCGTTCGTTGTATGTGTGGCGGGACGGCCACGTCGTCTGGACCCGACACTGTTGTTGCGCTATGGTTGCTAGCGGGGAGTAGCGCATCTGGGGAAGAAATATGGAACTTGCAAAGGCGGGATCGATAGCCTCAATTATTTCGTCGACAATAATTTGCTTGACTTTCACCGGCGGCATTATTGCCTATTTTGCAGGATTCAGCGATAGGGATGCTAAACTCGGCCAAGATATTGCCGTAATTAATACCAAACTATCTCATATGGAGGAGGGAATTAAAGCGTTGAGAAGCGACGTTGAAAGTTTGAAATCAATCTCAAAGAGAGTTGAAAAGAACATAAACGAAAAAAGCCAGTGGGCCAGTGGTACACTACGAAACTTCACAGGATATGTTCCAATTTCTACTTGGGTGGATATGAAAGGACAGAAGATTACGACTAAGGAAGATTACCAGAGAATATTCAATCTATTTCTGAAAGCGACGGCAAGAGTTCAAGACCTCGACGGTGCAGGTGTGACGCTGGTCTGTAGCGGAAATGTCGTTGGCTGCAAGAAAGCATTCCCCGAACCGTGGGGACCCCTCAAGATCAAGCAGATACCGGAAAAGAAATAGCACAATCAGATTAGTCGCAGTCATCCCCCGTGTTCCGGCAATGCTGGCAGATGACCAAAACGACGGCTGCAACTGCTGCAATCGACCATAGAACGAATGCGAGTGCGAAAGGCCATGTCATGCGGCGACTCTCTGTTCGCGGCGAGTTTTAGCCACCGCCCTTGAGCATGTGGCGATTGCTGCACCGATCGGCAAGGGAATCATGTATCGGGGCGGGCGATAGTACATTGCCTGTCTCAGTACTTCGCGGCCGGGGCTGAAGCGTTGATCGCCGCTGCCGTTTCAATAGCAAGCCTGACCTCATGACCACTTAACTGAGCGCTGCGAGCGTGACGAACGGATGGGGCAGGAATAGGGCGTTGAACGCGAACGACAACCTAAGGGATTTCAAACGGGAAACCCCTTGCTTAGTTGCCCTGCTGCCTTTTTCTTCGCCGCCTCGGCCGCCGGCTCCGGAACCGCCGCAATCTGGCGGAGCCGCGTGGTATCCATACGCTCTGCAGCTGGGGTGGGCGAATTCGTAACATGTGTGTTACGATTTTTTGCGGGTCGCCCCGCGGGTTGCGCCTGCATCTCGGGTAGCGCGCCCAACTTGCGGCACAGGTCGAACCGGGTGTTGGCCACCCAGTTGCCGAGCGAGTCGAGACCTTGGAGGCGCAGCTTCATTCGGTCACCGCTCGCGCAAGAAGGCGCGATAGTGATTCACTGCGGTTCCGTAGCCGGATGGAATCGACCGTGGCAGCGCTCGCTCTAGGTCGCTTCGAAGAAACGATTCGATTTCGACGCCCAAGTTACGTTCCACATAGCGAATGTCTTGGCAGTAAGTGTTGATGCTGGAATCCTTCAACGGGGCACCATCAACTTTTCGGTAGCGGGTCAGATATTCACGGTACGCTAGTTCCCTCATGCTCGCCTTCTCCTGTTTCGAGATTGCCGCAAAGCGGCGCGCATGCGTTTCTCTCCCCTATGATGCTGTAATTCAACCGGGTTGATGCCGATTGGGGAGGTGCCGGAGCAGAAGGCGCACAAGGTTTGTCCCCGGTATGGAGGCCAGGGCAAACCTTCGCCGGGGATATGCCGACCGGAGCCGGGCCATCGCTTGCGGCGGCCATCACGACGACGTTGCCTCATGGCTTGCAGTTCCTTGCGCGGACGCCATCCGCGGCAACGCCCTGTCTGCACTGACCATCACCCCGATTGCCGCTTTCGCAGTTGCTCTCGATTTGGCGATCTCGGTCTAAGGCTGGCCTTTGTCGGGTCCCCCAGTAGGTCGATCTTGCGTCCCTCGTGTTGGTACCTGATGATTGTCATCGGTTCAGTGACAGCGCTTCATCGCGTCCATGCAGGTCGCGGCCCGCACCCCCTCCCAGCCTTTGCCGGCAAGGTCGCCGTCACAATCGAACATCGCCAGCAGGTCAGCCGCCGCCCGGATTGGGGCGGGTGTGCCGGCGCTGTGCGGCGGAACAAAATCGGGTGGTTTCCGCCCAATTGGGCAGAAACCCGGCCTGTCTGACCGCTCCGAATTTCCGCTAGGTCTTTGAAAAAATTGGTCGGAGTGAGTGGATTCGAACCACCGGCCCCTGCCTCCCGAAGACAGTGCTCTACCAGGCTGAGCTACACTCCGGCCGAGCGCGCTATATAAGGGCCGGCCCCGGCCGGCGCAAGCCGCGCTTCCGGCCCGCCGCCGGGTTCCTTTCCCGCCGTTTGCCGGTGCGGCAGCTACGGTGGTCGGCGAGGGCGGATCGATGCTACCCTGATTCCCGAAGTCTTTGGCCAGCCGGCAGATTTCCGGAATTTCCGGGCAACAGGAACCGTCGAGCATGAAATCGTCGACCCGAACATCCGAAGTGCTGCAGACGCGCCAGCGGGACGCCGTTCTCTACGCCACGCTCAATCGGCCCGAATCCGGCAACGCGCTGTCGCTCGAACTGCTCGGTTCGTTGCAGGACCTCTGGCAGCGGCTGGAGGACGATACCTCGGTTCGGGCGGTCGTTCTGGAAGGCGCCGGGCGCTTCTTCTGCACCGGTCACGACCTGAAGGAGATACTCGACAGCAACGAAAACGGCGGAGAATTCGCCCGGCGCATGGCCGACGCCTGCAATCGCATGATGCTGTCGATCAACCGCCTCCCGCAGCCCGTCATCGCCAAGGTTCACGGGATAGCAACCGCCGCCGGCTGCCAGCTCGTGGCCACCTGCGACCTCGCCATCGCGTCCGCAGACGCGCGTTTCGGGACGCCGGGCGTCAATATCGGCACCTGGTGTTCGACGCCCTCGGTCGCGCTCAGCCGCACCGTCGGCCGCAAGCATGCCATGCAGATGCTGTTGACCGGCCGGCTTTTTCCTGCGGACGACGCCTTTCGCATGGGCCTGATCAACGAGGTGGTACCGGCCGACGGGCTCGGTGCCGCTGTCGACGAACTGGCGGACGAGATCGCGTCCAAGTCGCCCTACGCCATTGCGCTGGGGAAGCGCAGTTTCTATCGGCAACTCGAACTCGATATCGATGCCGCCTACGACTTTTCCGGCGAGGTTGCGGCGCGCAACGCGCATGCGGCCGACGCCAGGGAAGGCGTCTCCGCTTTCCTCGGGAAACGCGAGCCAGACTGGCCCGGCCGCCAAGGCTGCTGAACCGCCGGGCTCCGGTTGCCGGCATGCCCCTCAACCTCACTTGCCACCTGACTCGGGCGGCGCGCCGCCACCCCGATGCGCCGGCAATTCTGCATGGAGACCGGCAGCGTAGCTACGCGTGGCTGGACGATCGGGTCGGGCGGCTGGCCGGCGGATTGCGGCAGCTCGGCCTCGCTGAGGGCGACCGGGTCGGCATCGTCGTGGATATCGAACCGCGTTCGATCGAATGCCTCCTGGGGCCGCTGCGCGCGGGGCTCGCAATCGTCCCGGTCAACAGCCGCCTGCATCCGGCCGAGCACGCCTACATGCTCGGCGACTGCGGCGCGCGGGCCGTCCTGTGCAGCGCCGCGCGGGCGGCGGGGTTGCTGGGCGTGCGGGACCGGATGCCGGCGCTGGAGCATTTCATCGTCATCGGGGATGCCGGTCCGGCCGGTCCGGGGGTCGAGGATTACGAGGACTTGGTGGCCGGAGCGGCGCCGGTCCCCGATGTTCCCGTCAGCCGGGATACGGTGTCTTGGATTTTCTACACATCGGGCACCACCGGGCGCCCGAAAGGCGCCGTGCACACCCATCGCTCGCTCGGCGCCATGGTCGACGCCCAGCTCATCGATATCTGGCCCAGCGGCGTCGAAGAGCGGCTGGCCCACGTCACGCCGATGAGCCATGCCGCCGGGCTCCTGGTCTTTCACCAGACTGCCGGCGCCGGCGCTCATGTTTTCCCGGAATTTACGCGCTTCGAGCCCCAAGACTTCTACCGGATGGTCGAACGCCATCGGGTGACCAAGGCCTCGCTCGTGCCCACGATGATCCACCGGCTGCTCGACGGTCCGTGGCCGGTCCGCAACGACATTTCCAGCCTGAAGACGGTGCAATATGGCGGCGCGCCGTTGCATCTCGAACCGCTGCGCCGGGCGCTCGACCGTTTCGGGCCGATATTCGTCAACGTCTACGCCCAGGGCGAGGCGCCGCTGGCCTGCACTTTCCTGTCGAAGTCGGAGCATCGGGCGGCCGCCGAGACGGGATCGCAACGCCTATCGTCCGTCGGGCGCGAATGTTACGGCGCGGAGGTCGATGTCTTCGATCCGGACGACAGATCCGTCGGGCCGGGCTCGAACGGCGAGATCGTCGTTCGCGGCGACGTCGTCATGCAGCGCTACTGGAACGCGCCGGAGGCAAGCGCGGAGACCCTGCGCGGCGGCTGGCTTCACACCGGCGACGTTGGCTGGAAGGACGAGGACGGCTACCTGTATATCGCCGACCGCATCAAGGACATGGTGATCAAGGGCGGGACCAATATCTATCCGCGCGAGATCGAGGAGGTGCTGCATCGCCACCGCGACGTCGCCGAAGCGGCGGTCTTCGGCGTCCCGGACGCGGAGTGGGGCGAGGCGGTTGCCGCGGCCGTCGTGCTCCGCGCCGGCGCGCCGGCCGATGCCGCCGCGCTGATCGGGTGGTGCGCCGAATCCGTTGCCGCGTTCAAGCTTCCCGCCGACATTCATTTCGTCGATGCGCTGCCGAAGAGCGGCTACGGAAAGATCCTCAAGCGGGAAGTCCGCGCCGCGCTCTACCCCGGCATCGGGTGACGCGCCGGCCGGTCCGCCGACCGGTTTTCAGTAGGGCCGGTCGACCGCGAAGGCGACGAGATCGCCGAGCGCCTCGCGGATCGGGCTGCGCGCAAATCCGTCCAGGCAGCGCAGGGCGGAGTTGGCGTAATGGCGCGCCCGTTCGACCGTTTCGACCAGCGCGCCGCGGCGGTGCATCAGTTCGATCGCCCGGTCGAGGTCGCCGTCCTCCAGCCGCTGCTCCTCCAGCGCGCGGCGCCAGAACTCCCGTTCCGCCGGCCCGCCGCGCCGGAAGGCGAGGATCACCGGCAGGGTGATCTTGCCTTCGCGAAAATCGTCGCCGACCGTCTTGCCCAGGATCGCCTGCTGCGCCGAATAGTCGAGCACGTCGTCGATCAGCTGGAACGCCATGCCGATATTCCTGCCGAAGAGGGCGAGGCTCCGTTCGGCCGGCTCCGGCTGGCCGGCGACGATCGCCCCGACCTGGGCGGCGGCCTCGAACAGCTTGGCCGTCTTCGCCGAAATGACCTCAAGATAGGCGTCTTCCGTCGTCGAGAGGTCTTTGGTCGTGACGAGCTGGTGGACCTCGCCCTCGGCGATGGTGGCCGACGCGGCCGACAGGGTCCGGAGCACTTTCAGCGAGCCGTCCGCGACCATGATCTCGAAGGCGCGGGAAAACAGGAAATCCCCGACCAGGATGCACGCCTTGTTGTCCCAGACCGCGTTCGCCGTCGGCACGCCCCGGCGCAGGTCGCTCTCGTCGACCACGTCGTCGTGCAGCAGCGTCGCGGTATGGATGAATTCGACACAGGCCGCGAGTTCGACATGGCGGTCGCCCTCATAGCCGCACAGGCGGGCGCTGGAGAGCGTGAGCACCGGGCGCAGCCGCTTGCCGCCGGCGGCGACGATATGGCCGGCCAGTTCCGGGATCAGCGCGACCGGGCTTTGCATCCGGTCCAGGACGACCCGGTTCACCCGTTCGAGATCGGCGCCGACGATCCTGAGGATGCGGTCCAGCCCCGGGGTGGAGGCAAAATCGGGGGCGGAGGCCAATCCGGAGCCGGTCGCCGCGGTGTTCTGCTGCAAGGTCGCGACTGGCGTCACGGAGTCTCCTTCCTGGAGGCGTTCGCAGCCTCGCGGCGGCCGGTGGGCGTTTCTATAACCTCTTGAAATTCTTGCAGTTATGGCGAAGAATCGCGGCCGCCGAATGGATCATCAGATACCGGCGCCGGGAATCCGGTCAAGCGGCAAACAAGCGCAGCGATGCTTCGTCCGGGCGGCGCCGGACGGGCCGGCGCGGCCGGGGGAGAAGCCATGCGCGAACTGGTCAGGACGACGGATCCGGTGCTCATCTCATGGCTCGAAGCCGCCCTGCGGGCCGAAGGCATCGAGCCGTTGGTCCTCGACCTGCATATGAGCGTTCTGGAAGGCAGCGTCGCCCTCCTGCCGCGCCGGGTCATGGTCGCCGGCGACGATTTCGCCGCCGCCCGGTCGATCCTTTCGCACGCGCCCGGTTCTCCCGATGACGGCTGACGCCACCGACGGCGCGCTGCTCGGCGGGCGCCTCCGGTTCCGGCAGCCGGCGACGGGGTATCGCAGCGCCATCGACCCGGTCTTTCTGGCCGCCGCCGTGCCGGCCAAGCCCGGCGACCGGGTATTCGAGCTCGGCCTCGGCGCCGGCGCGGCCGCCCTGTGCCTGCTGGCGCGCGTTCCGGACTGCACGGTGGCCGGCGTCGAACCCGATCCGGCCCTGCGACGCCTCGCGCTGGAAAACGCGGAAGCGAACGGCATGGCCGGGCGGCTGACGGCGGCCGCCGATGTGGAGGAGCTTGGAGGCAACGCCGGATCGTTCGACCGCCTGATGTCCAATCCGCCCTTCTGGGCCGAGGGATCGGGCAATCGGCCGCCCGATGCGCGCAAGGCCCGTGCCGGTCACGAAAGCGATCTGTCGATCACGCAATGGGCGGACCGGCTGTGCCGCCTCGGCCGGCCGAAAGCGACGGTGACGACGGTCTATGCCGCGGCCCGGCTCGACGCCCTGCTGGCCGCCCTCGCGCCGCGATGCGGTGGGCCGGAGATTTTGCCGCTGTGGCCGAAGGCGGGCCGGGACGCCAAGCGGGTCCTGGTCCGGGCGCGCGTCGGGGGCAGGGGGCCGGCGCGGCTGCTGCCCGGCCTGACGCTGCACGAGGCGGACGGCCGCTTCACCCCGGCGGCCGAGGCGGTGCTGCGCGGCGGCGCCAGCGTCGAGTTTTGAGCGTCGAGTTTTGAGCTTCGACTTCCGGGGAAAGTCCGCCACATTGCTTTCCGGCGTTCCCTTTGCAAATTACGGGCGTTATTTGTAGGCAAGCCCCTGTCGGCAAGCCGAGGCGTGCCGGGAACGGGGTCGAGGGACGGAATTGTTCGGGCTCGGAAGACGTAAACCGACCGTTACGGTGTTGCGGCTGAACGGGACGATCGGCGGTATCGGGCCGCTCAGGCGCGGTATGAGCATCCAGCGGCTTGCGCCCGCAATCCAGCGCGCCTTTTCGGCGAAGGGGCTGAAGGCGGTCGCCCTCTCGGTCAATTCGCCCGGCGGTTCGCCCGTCCAGTCGGCGCTGATCTACCGGCGGATTCGCGACCTCGCCAACGAGAAGAACGTCCCGGTGCTGGTGTTCGTCGAGGACGTGGCAGCCTCGGGCGGCTACTGGCTGGCCTGCGCCGGCGACGAGATCTATGCCGACGCCAACTCCATCGTCGGGTCGATCGGCGTGGTCAGCGGCGGCTTCGGCTTCGTCGAGGCGCTGCAGAAGCTCGGCATCGAGCGGCGGGTGTATACGGCCGGCGAGCGCAAGGGGATGCTGGATCCCTTCCGGCCGGAAAACGAGGACGACATCGCCCATCTCAAGACCATCCAGAAGGACATGCACGACAGCTTCATCGACCTAGTCAAGCGCCGGCGCGGCAAGAAGCTGAAGGGCGAGAGCCTGTTCACCGGCGAATTCTGGACCGGGCGCAAGGCGCTCGAACTCGGGCTGGTCGACGCCCTGGGCGATCTGCGGACGGTGTGCCGCGACCGCTTCGGCGAGAAGGTGCGCCTGGTTCCGGTCGGCGAACGGCGCGGCTGGCTCAAGCGGCGCTTCGGCCTGGCGGGCGAGCGGGCGCCGGCAGAATCATGGGGCCTTGCGTTCGGTGCCGGGCTGTTGGCGGCGGTCGAGGAACGGGCCCTCTGGTCCCGTTTCGGGCTGTAGGCGGAGGGCAGCGGATGTTCGGTCTCTCCATCGGCAAGATCTTGCTGATCCTGGTCGCGGTCGTCGTGCTGCTGCTGGGGTCGCGGATCTTCCGCCAGCTCAAGAGCAACAGCGGCGATTTCTCATCACCGGACGCCGGACAACCGCGCGGCGGCCCGACAGGGTCAAGCGAGCCGCCGGCCTCCGGTTCGGCGGCGGACCTGATCCAGTGCCGGGCCTGCGGCGCCTTCGCCGCGGGAAACTGCGGCAAGCCCGGCTGTCCGCTGGCGTGAGGCCGCCCCTGAAGTTCCGGGCCCGGTTCCGGACGCGCCGTGCGGCGGCGTGACCCGTGCGGCCACCCGGCGGTTTTGCCATAGTGCAGCGCACAATCCCGCCGCCCTCCCAAACCAGAATCCCACCCGATGGCGTCTGCCATTTCGCGCGAGACCTGCTTCCAGCGGCTCATCCTGACGTTGCAGGATTTCTGGGCCGAGCGCGGCTGCGTCATCCTCCAGCCCTACGACATGGAGGTCGGCGCCGGCACCTTCCATCCTGCGACCACCCTGCGCTCGCTCGGGCCGGAGCCGTGGAACGCGGCCTATGTCCAGCCCTCGCGCCGGCCGACCGACGGGCGCTACGGCGAGAATCCGAACCGGCTCCAGCACTATTACCAGTTCCAGGTGCTGCTCAAGCCGTCGCCGCCGGACAGCCAGGCGCTCTATCTCGACAGCCTGCGCGCCATCGGCATCGACCCGATGGCCCACGACATCCGCTTCGTCGAGGACGACTGGGAAAGCCCGACGCTGGGCGCCTGGGGCCTGGGCTGGGAGGTCTGGTGCGACGGCATGGAGGTGACGCAGTTCACCTACTTCCAGCAGGTCGGCGGCATCGACTGCAACCCGGTCTCCGTGGAGCTGACCTACGGCCTCGAACGCCTCGCCATGTATATCCAGGGCGTCGACAACGTCTACGACCTGGACTGGGACGGCATCCCGAAAGACGAGGGCGGCGTGACCTACGGCGACGTCTTCCTGCAGGCCGAGCGGGAATTCTCGGCGTTCAACTTCGAACATGCCGATACCGGCCGCCTGTTCCGCCATTTCGAGGACGCGGAAGGCGAATGCATGGCGCTGGTGGCGGCAGGCCTGCCATTGCCGGCCTACGACCAGTGCATGAAGGCGAGCCACCTGTTCAACCTGCTGGACGCGCGCGGCGTCATCAGCGTGACCGAACGGCAATCCTACATCCTGCGGGTGCGGACGCTCGCCCGCGCCTGCTGCCGGGCGTGGCTCGACAGCCGGGGCGAACTCGACAACGGCGAAGCGGGCAACGGCGATCCGGGCAACGGCGATGCCTGAACTGCTGCTGGAGTTGCTGTCCGAGGAAATCCCGGCCCGGATGCAGGACCGGGCGCGCGCCGACCTTGAGCGGCTCGTCACCGAAGGGCTGAAGGAGGCCGGCCTCGGACATGGCGACGTCTGGACCTTCTCGACGCCGCGCCGCATCGGCCTGAGCGTCGCAGGTCTGCCGGAGCGGCAGCCCGATGTCCGCCAGGAGCGGAAAGGCCCGCGGGTCGGCTCGCCGGACAAAGCCATCGAAGGCTTCCTGCGCTCGGTCGGCTTCGACAGCCTCGCGCAATGCGAACGGCGCGAGGCCAAAGGTGCAGAATTCTGGTTCGCCGTGATCGAGCGCAAGGGCGCGGCGACCGCCGACGCGCTGGGCGGCATCGTCACCGGCGCGATCCGCGCGATGGGCTGGCCCAAGAGCATGCGCTGGGGCGGCTCGGCCTTCCAGTGGGTGCGGCCGCTGCACAACATCCTGTGCATCTTCGACGGAGCGCCGGTGGGCGGGAGCTTCGACATCGGCGGCGGCGGCGAAGCGCTGGCCTTCAACGGAACGACCGTGGGCCACCGTTTCCTGGCGCCGGGCGAAATTGCCGTCGAGTCGGCGGCGGACTATCGGACAAAGCTGGAAAAGGCGTTCGTGCTGGTCGATCCCGATGAGCGGCGGGCCCGGATCGAAGCGCAAGCGGGTGCCCTTGCTGCCAGCCTCGGTTCTTCGCTCCGCGAAGATCGGGCGCTCCTGAACGAAGTGACCGGACTGGTCGAATGGCCGGTCGCGGTGGCCGGCCGGATCGACGCCGCCTTCATGAATCTGCCGCCGGAGGTGCTCATCACCTCGATGCGCAGCCACCAGAAATATTTCGCGCTCGAAACCGCCGGCGGGCAAATGGCGCCGCATTTCATCGCCATCGCCGACATGGAAACCGGCGACGGCGGCAAATCGGTCGCCGCCGGCAACGAGCGCGTCCTGCGCGCCCGCCTCGCCGACGCGCAATTCTTCTGGGACCAGGATCGCGCGACGCCGCTGGCCGACCGTGTCGAAGCGCTGGAGGGCATCACCTTTCATGCAAGGCTCGGCAGCGTGCGCAAAAGGGTTCACCGAATCCAAGAGCTGGTGGGAATATTCGCGTCGAGCGTCGGTGCTGACACGGATCAGGCTCAAATTGCGGCACTATTGGCAAAGGCCGACCTGACCACCGGCATGGTTGGGGAATTTCCCGAGTTGCAGGGCGTGATGGGTCGCTATTACGCCATCAATGACGGTGAGAACGCTTCGGTTGCCGACGCCGTCGCTGGTCATTACGCGCCCCAAGGGCCCTCCGATGTATGCCCGAGCAACCCGGTCACCGTTGCGGTCGCGCTGGCCGACAAGATCGATATGCTCGCCAGCTTCTGGCTGATCGGCGAGACGCCGACCGGATCGCGCGATCCTTACGGCCTGCGCCGGGCCGCGCTTGGCGTCATCCGATTGATAGTAGAAAACGAACTTCGTTTGTCTTTGGTCGGGTTGCTTGAGAAGGCAGCAGTCCGGGCGTCCGAACTAGAACCCGGACAGTTGGCGGCGAAAAGCGATTCGGTGCCGGAGGAAGCGGCACAGCAGGCCTTCCGGTTCATCGTTGACCGGCTGAAGGTTCATCTGCGGGATCGCGGTGTGCGCCACGATCACGTCGCCGCCGTTTTCGCCGATGGCGGCGAAGACGATCTGGTCCGGCTGTTATCGCAGGTCGACGCACTGGCGGCACTGCTGGGATCGGAAGACGGCGGGAACCTGCTGACCGGCTATCGCCGGGCCGCCAACATTCTGCGCATCGAGGAGAAGAAAGACGGCCGCAGTTACGAAGGCGCGCCGGCGGCGCGCCTGCTGAAAGTGGCGGAAGAAACCGATCTCTCCAAGGCACTGGACACCGCTGCCGCCGGGACGCAGCGCGCACTGGAAAAGGAGGCCTTCGGCGAGGCCATGACGGCGCTGGCCGGTTTGCGCGGCCCGATCGACCGTTTCTTCGATGTGGCCACCGTCAACGATCCGGACCCGGCGCTGCGCGAAAACCGCCTGTTGCTGCTGTCCAACATCCGCGCGGTGATGGATAGCGTCGCCGACTTTTCCCGGATCGAGGGCTGATGGCCGGCCCGGACCGTAAGCAGGCGGCGGCGCGCCGATGACGCAGTGGGTCTACAGCTTCGGCGCCGGCGCCGCCGAGGGCTCGGCCGGGATGGCGGACCTGCTCGGCGGCAAGGGCGCGAACCTGGCCGAGATGAGCGGCATCGGCCTGCCGGTGCCGCCGGGCTTCACCGTCACGACCGGGGTCTGCACCTGGTACTACGACAACGGCCGGACCTATCCCGACGACCTCGCCGGGCAGGTCGCCGCCGGCATCGCCGGAATCGAGAACATCGTCGGCCGCCGCTTCGGCGATCCCGCCGATCCGTTGCTTGTCTCCGTGCGCTCCGGCGCGCGCGCTTCGATGCCCGGCATGATGGACACGGTGCTTAATCTCGGCCTCAACGACGAGACGGTCCGCGGGCTGGCCGAAAGCGGCGGCGACGCCCGCTTCGCTTGGGACAGCTACCGCCGCTTCATCCAGATGTACGGCGCCGTCGTGCTCGACGTCGATCACGACGAGTTCGAGCGCGAGCTGGAATACGTCAAGGAACGGCGCGCCATTTACCTCGACACCGAACTCGGCGCCGAAGATCTGGAGGCGCTGGTCGGCCGCTACAAGGAGATCGTGCAGGAACAGACCGGCGCCGCCCTCCCACAGGACCCGAACGCCCAGCTCTGGGGCGCGATCGGCGCCGTCTTCGGCAGCTGGATGAACGCCCGCGCGGTCACCTACCGGCGGCTGCACGACATTCCCGAGGCCTGGGGCACGGCCGTCAACGTGCAGGCCATGGTGTTCGGCAACATGGGGGAGGATTGCGCGACCGGCGTCGCCTTCACCCGCGATCCCTCGACCGGCGACAACCGCTTCTTCGGCGAATTCCTGGTCAACGCCCAGGGCGAGGACGTGGTCGCCGGCATCCGCACGCCGCAGAACCTGACCGTCGCCGGCCGCGACCTGCACGGGCCGGACCTGCCCTCGATGGAAGAGGCGCTGCCCGAGGCGTTCGCCGAACTGGTCCGCATCCGCGGCCTCCTCGAACGGCATTACCGGGACATGCAGGACATCGAGTTCACCGTCCAGCGCGGCAGACTGTGGATGCTGCAGACCCGCAGCGGCAAGCGGTCGGTCCAAGCGGCATTGAAGATCGCCGTGGACATGGTGGACGAAGGCATCCTCGACCCGGCCGGCGCGATCGAAGCCCTTGACCCGGCGCAGCTCGACCAGTTGCTCCACCCGACGCTCGATCCGGCGGCGGACGTGACGATTTTCGGGCGCGGCCTCGCCGCCTCGCCCGGCGCGGCGACCGGCGCGGTCGTCTTCTCGGCCGACGAGGCGGTGGCCCTGTCCCAGGCCGGCGAGGCGGTCGTCCTAGTCCGGGTCGAAACCAGCCCGGAAGATATCCACGGCATGCATGCCGCCGCCGGCATCCTGACGACGCGCGGCGGCGCGACCAGCCACGCCGCCGTCGTGGCGCGCGGCATGGGCCGGCCCTGCGTGTGCGGCGCGGGGGAGATCAGGGTCGACTACGAGGCCGCCGAAATGGCCTGCGCCGGCCGGATCGTGAAGGCCGGGGAGCGGATCACCATCGACGGCGCGTCCGGCCGGGTCATGCTCGGCGAGGCGCCGCTGATCCAGCCGGAACTGTCCGGCGATTTCGCGCGCATCATGGAATGGGCCGACGATCTGCGCCGGATGGCGGTGCGCACCAACGCCGAAACCCCGGCCGAGGTGCGCACGGCGCGGGAGTTCGGCGCCGAGGGCATCGGCCTGTGCCGCACCGAGCACATGTTCTTCGACGAGGATCGCATCGTCGCCATGCGCGAGATGATCCTCGCCGACGACGCGGCGGGCCGGCGCGCGGCGCTGGAGAAGCTGTTGCCCATGCAGCGCCGGGATTTCGCCGAACTGTTCGGGATCATGGCCGGGCTGCCGGTGACGATTCGGCTGCTCGATCCGCCGCTGCACGAATTCCTGCCCCACGGCGAGGAAGAACATGCCGGCGTCGCCGAAGCGGCGGGCGTGAGCGCGCGCGAGGTCCGGCGCCGCATCCAGCGCCTGAGCGAGGCCAACCCGATGCTCGGCCATCGCGGCTGCCGGCTCGCCGTCACCTTCCCGGAAATCTGCGAGATGCAGGCCCGCGCGATTTTCGAGGCGGCGGCCGAGGTGCAGGGGAAAACCGGCCGGCCGGTCGCGCCGGAAGTGATGATCCCGCTCGCCTTTTCAATGGAAGAGGTGGCGCTGCTGAAGGCCGTCATCGACCGGGTGGCGGCGGAGGTTGCCGAACGGAGCGGCGTCGCAACCGAATACCTGGTCGGCACCATGATCGAACTGCCGCGCGCGGCGTTGCAGGCCGGCGAAATCGCCCGCGAAGCCGCCTTTTTCAGCTTCGGCACCAACGACCTGACCCAGACGACCTTCGGCCTGTCGCGCGACGACGCTGGCAATTTCCTGCCGGCCTATGTCGAGCAGGGGATCGTCCCGAAGGACCCGTTCGTCTCGCTCGACGTCGAAGGCGTGGGCGAGCTGGTGCGGATCGCCTGCGACCGCGGCCGGGCGGCGCGGCCCGATCTCAAGCTCGGCATCTGCGGCGAGCATGGCGGCGACCCGGCGTCCATCGCCTTCTGCGAGGAGCTCGGCCTGGACTACGTCTCCTGCTCGCCCTACCGCGTGCCGATCGCAAGGCTGGCGGCGGCGCAGGCAAGGCTGCGCGGCGGGTCCTGAGCCCGGACTTTCAATCTGTACGGCCCGTCGGTACGCCCCGGACCAGATCCGGGGGTGCTCGGGACAAAGAAATATTTGCAATTGCAAATAGCTTCGTTCGCCCTGGGCAACCCTCGAAAATTCCGCTCCGATCCCGTCGAAGGAGGCTGGCCGATTCGACTTCGCGCCTGCTTTCCCCGGAATTCGACTATCGCGCGCCGGAAGCGGCGGCGTCTTGTTTCAACGCCGTCTTCAACCAGCCGGGCGGCGCGGGATACAATCGCGCCGCACCGGACCGCAGGCCGGGTTCGGCTTCGTCGATCGCCTCCGTCCGCGCGAGGACCATGACGAGGTCGCCGGCCGAGGAACGGCATTCTCCCACCGGCTTGCCGTCCCGCTCGACCATTGCGCCGCGCGGCGGCATCGGGCCGCCGACGCGCATCGGCGTGAGGCGCCGCTTGGCGAGGCCGCGGTAGTGCATCCGGGCGGTGACCTCCTGGCCCATCCAGCAGCCCTTCTCCCAGTCGATGCCGCCCAGCAGATCGGCATTGGCCTCGGCCAGCGTCGAGCGTTCGACCTCAAGGTCGCGGGAACCGTCCGGCAGGCCGAGCGCCAGACGGCGGCAATCCCAGTCCAGCGGATCGGCGGGGGCCAGGCCGGCAGCGGCCATCGCCTCCCCGACGGCGGCTGGTTCGCCGATAGCGCGAAATCCGGCATCGCTGTGACGAGGGTCGGCGAAACAGGCGACGCCCTCGGGCGTCGGACGGGGATCGGCTCCGGAGAATGCAACGACCAGATCGTCGGCCGCCTCGACCCGCGCGTCCGAGCGCAGCGTGTAGCGCCGCAGGCGCTTGCGCAGGTCGTCCGCCCGCGCTCTTTCGCAGTCCAGCAGGATCGACTCGCCGTCGGCCGCCAGGAAGAAGTCGTGCAGATACTTGCCCTGGGGCGTGAGGAAGGCCGCCCAGACGCCGCGGTCCCGGCCGGCCTTCGCGACATCGTTCGACACGATGCCCTGGAGGAAATCGACCCGGTCGGCGCCGGAGACGCGCAGGACCGTCCGGTCCTCGGCGATATGGTATCCGGTCATTTGCGGCGGGCTCTCTCCGGTATCGGGCACCGGTTATCTAGACGCGCCGGGAAATCCTTCAACGCCGCCGCCGCGCGGTATATGAAGCGGAACGGAATGGAACGGGGCGGCTGCGGACGGGCGACGGTATGAACAGCAATTCCTTCGATCTGGTGATTTCCGGCGGCACGGCGTTGACGCCGATGGGCCGCGTCGCGGCCGATGTCGGCGTGCGCGACGGCCGGATCGCGGCGCTCGGCGATCTGGGCCGGGCCGCTGCCGCAGCGCGCTTCGACGCCGGCGGCCTGCACGTCCTGCCCGGCGTCATCGACACCCAGGTGCATTTCCGCGAGCCGGGGCTGGAGCACAAGGAAGACCTTGAGACCGGCACGCGCGGCGCCGCGAAAGGCGGCGTCACGGCGATTTTCGAAATGCCGAACACCTCGCCGAACACCGATTCGGCCGACGCGCTCGCCGAGAAGCTCCGCCGCGCCGAGGGGCGGGCCTGGTGCGACCATGCCTTTTTCCTCGGCGCGACGGATGCCAACGCCGAGGCGCTCGGCGCGCTGGAGCGGCTGCCGGGCTGCGCCGGCGTCAAGATTTTCATGGGCAGTTCCACCGGCTCGCTGCTAGTCGCCGACGACGCGACCCTGCGCCGAGTGCTCGCAAGCGGCCGCCGCCGCGCCGCCATCCATGCCGAGGACGAAGACCGGCTGAACGCGCGCAAGGCGCTGCTCGACCCGGCGGCCGGGGCCGCGCAGCATCCGCATCTGCGCGATGTCGAGACGGCGGTCCTGGCGACAAAGCGCGTCCTGGCGCTGGCGCGCGAGACCGGCCGGCGCATCCATGTGCTGCATATCTCGACGGCCGAGGAACTCCCGTTGCTTGCCGCGGCGACGGATGTCGCGACGGTCGAGACGACGCCCCAGCATCTCACGCTGGCGGCGCCGGAATGCTACGAGCGTTGGGGCGGCTACGCCCAGATGAACCCGCCGATCCGCGACGCCCGGCACCGGGAAGCGCTGTGGCAGGCCGTTGCCGACGGCGTGATCGACGTGATCGGCTCCGACCATGCGCCGCACACGCGGGAGGAGAAGGACCGGCCCTATCCCGCCACCCCGTCCGGGATGCCGGGGGTGCAGACGCTGGTTCCGCTGATGCTCGACCATGTCAACGCCGGGCGGCTCAGCCTCGAACGCTTCGTCGACCTGACCAGCGCGGGCCCGAACCGGATCTACGGCATCGCCGGCAAGGGCCGGATCGCTCTGGGCTACGATGCGGATTTCACCGTCATCGATCTCAAGGCACGGCGCACGATCGCGAACGACTGGATGGAGACCCGCTGCGGCTGGACACCGTTCGACGGCATGACGGTGACCGGATGGCCGAAGGCCACGGTGGTCCGGGGGAATATCGTCATGCGAGAGGACGAACTGCTCGGCCGGCCGGGCGGCGCCCCGGTCGCGTTCCAGGAATGCCTGACCGCCGGATGACTCCGGGAGGCCCACGTCCGGTACACTCAATGCGACGCCATCATTGCCCGTGGACAGGAGTGCAGCCGTAACGATGAATCAGCTTGCCAAACTTGTTTCTGCCGTCGCTGTCTCGGCGCTGTCGATCGCCCTCGCCGGCACCGGTCCGGCTCGGGCCGACAAGTGCCCCGATCCCGACAACATCACCTACGTCCAGGGCCGCGATCATTGCCTGGCGATCCAGACCTACTGGGCGGGCGGCACGCCCGAAACGCTCGCGGTCTATTTCCATGGCGACGTGCCGTCCGGGCGGCCCGTCGATTTCGTGTTCGGCATCGGCAGGGCGGTCGCGCTCCGCGGCGCAAACGCGGTCATATTGATCCGGCCCGGTTTTCGGGGCGCCGGGCGCCGGTCGTCGGGCACGGCCACGCACGACCAGTACGCGTTCGCGAGCCGGGGAATCGACGAGATCGAAAGCATGGGCGAGGCCGTCGCGCGGCTCAAGGCGCACCATCGGGCGAAGCGGCTCGTCCTGATGGGCAGTTCCGGCGGGGCGTTGATCGCCGGCGTGCTGCTCGGCATGAGACCGGACCTGGTCGATGCCGTCCTGCTCATTTCCTGCCCCTGCGACGTGCCGCAACTGTTGTTCGAAAAAGGGTTCAGAAGCTCGGAATTCACGCAGTCGCCGCACAAGTGGCTGGAAAAGGCCAACCCGAAGGCGAAGATCGTCGCGGTTTCCGGTAGCGCCGACCACACCACGCCGCCGCACCATGTCGAGAAGTATATCGCGGCAGCCAAGGCCAGGGGGCACGACGCGCAATTCCTGATCGTACCCGGCGCCGGACACGGAGGCCGCCCGTTCGGACCGATCGTCGGGTTCGCGCTCAACGATCTGTTCAGGCGCTGATCCGGATTCCTCTCCGCTGCCCGCGCCGGGGACGGCTCCGGCGCGTTCGCCCGGCATAGCGCGAAGACGGCGCTATCGGTTGCACATCCGGCGGACGGCCTGCCACTCGGCATCGGACATGGCCGTGCCCGCCCCGGTCGCGTGCTGCCTGACGAATTGCGCCCGCCCGCCGGTCGCGGGATGCGACGCGAAATAGCTGCCGATAGTCGATTCCCCCGATCCGTCTTCCCGCGCCACCATCTGGAAAAACGCCTGGAAGCCCTGGCCGGATATGCCCGCCCGGTTCAGCATCTCGACGGCGACGCGGTCGGCTTCGCGTTCGGCGTCGCGGCTGAACTTGGACGTCGCCAGGTTCTGCGCCATGTCGGTGGCGATGCCGGCAAAACCCGAGGTGTCGCCGATCAGGGCGCTCATGACGAAACTGAGGCCGAGGGCCTTGACGAGGTTTTCCATGCCGTGGCGCTCAATGACATGGCCCATCTCGTGGGCCATGACCCCTGCCAGCCCGTCGCTGCCGGCCGCATGGTCGATCAGGCCGCGAAACACGACGATATAGCCGCCGGGCGCGGCAAAGGCGTTGACCGTCCCGTTGTCCACCACGGTGACGCGAAAGCGGTATCGGGAGGGTTTGGCCGCAGACAGGCGCCGGACCAGTTTTTTCATCGCCTGCTCACCCAGCCAGTCGTCGCAGACGCGGGAATCGGCGGCCATCAGGGCGAGTGCCTGGCGCTGGACGGTGCGTCCCAGCCCTTCTTCCCAGGAGAGCGGCACCCAGGAGGCGACCGGGCCGGCGGCCAGCGGCAGCAGGAACCAGAAGCCCGTCAGGATCGCCGCGGTTGCACCGACCCAAGCGGCCGCCCGGACCTTCAGGTTAGCGCCGCGCAGATCCTTGCGGCGCAACTGGCCGGCATGGGGGCGCAGGCGGTCGAGGAAGTCGCTGTCGGCGACGGTCAGGCGTTCGGCGCCGGACGCGCGCTTCAGGCGGAAGGGGCGGCCGGCATAGACCTCGTCGACCAGCCGCAGTTCGGCGAAAGGCCAGGTTTCCGAAACCGCGCCATCGTCCGATGCGATGCGCAGGCCCTCCGCTTCGACTGCCACCCGGACCGCGTGGCGGCGCGCCGTCCGGCCGTCGGTGAAGGTTGCCTCGATAGCAGCGGCCGAACCTGTCATGACTCAGATCGATGCGATGCCGAAAAACTCCATCAGGCCCTCGCCGTAGGACGGCGTGGCGACATCGGTCTGCCCGATCGCAGCGGTTCGGATGTCGCCGTGAATTTCGACATGCCGGGCGATGAAGCGCATGGTTCGCATAACGACATAGGGATAGGCGAAACCCAGTGTAAAGGCCATCAGCAGCAAGTTCGGGATGCGCAGCCCGAAGACATCCTTGAATGCGACATCCGCCCTGAAGCGGACGGAACCGTAGGTCAACGTCTTCGCGATATTACGCACCAGCGCCGCCTTGTAGGCGCAGATCAGCAGCTGATAGACAATTATCGGAAACAGGTAGATTGCAACGACGATCGCATCGAGTTGCCATGACGAAGCCGCTGTGGGATTGCGAACCAGATCGCTTTCGATGACGCTGCGGAACGCTACAGCAGCGCCGATAGTTGCAACTGCTGTGCCGATCCAGGCTAGTGTGAAGCGCCCGTACAGGCCTCCGGCATCAAGCCGGGAGTCGAAACTTCCGTTGCCGAACCAGACCCTGCTCAAGCGGTATTGGAATACCATCGAATCGGCCCAAGGCTTGGTCCAGGCCAGAGTTATGGCGTTCAGGAAGCCAAGAAAGAGGCCCAGGCCTCCGAAACTCCAGGCCGAGCCCTCCATGCCGCCGCGGATACCGAGCCACGAGGTCCGCCCGATGCGGTAGCGATAGGCCGCGAACAGGGCAACATAGTAGAACAGCATGAAGATCGGCGTCGCAGCCAGCAGGATCAGAATGAAGGTGCCGAATGCCTCGACCCCCTCCGGCAACGGCTCTTCGCCCGGTCCGGGTAATTCGGCGCCCAGCCCGAAGTACAAACCGATGATCGGCCCGTAGATCAGGACCAGGGCGAACAGAAAGCCGAGGAACAGCTCGACGCCGCGCCCGGTATATTCCAATGGCTCGCCGAGCAGGCTGGTCTGGCTCCAGACGTAGCGGCGGATCCGCGTCCGGCCCCAGAAGCGGTAGATGCCCAGCGTGAGGATCGACAGTGCCAGGTTGATCAGGAAGATGACGAACAGTTCGCCGCTGCGCCCGCCATGGGTCAGACGATGGATCGGCGGCCAGACCGCCGATGCCGCTTCCGGGTCGGTTCCGTTCGTCATCGCGCCTCGACCAAATTCGCCGCGCCTGCCTTGCTTTGGCGGGCAAGACCTGATTTGACACCCGGAAGGGATGCACGTTGCGTCTGCCCCGTGCCAAGCCCTGAGATATCATAACCCCGTGAGACCGGCATGACATTCCGCGCCATCCTGCTCGAAGAAGACGACGGCACCGTTACCGGCTCGGTGACGGAGCTTGACGAAGACCGGCTGCCCGAAGGCGACGTCACCGTCCGCATCGACTATTCCGACCTCAACTACAAGGACGGGCTGATTCTGAAGGGTCTGGCCCGCCTGGTGCGCACCTATCCGCATGTGCCGGGCATCGACTTTTCCGGCACGGTCGAGGACTCGGCGTCGCCGGATTTCGCACCCGGCGACCGGGTCGTGCTGACCGGCTGGGGCCTCGGCGAGCGCCACTGGGGCGGCTTCGCCCAGAAGGCGCGGGTCAGGGCCGACTGGCTGGTCAAGGTGCCGGACGCGCTCAGCAATTTGCAGGCGATGGCGATCGGCACGGCGGGTTTCACGGCCATGATCTCGGCGATGGCGCTGGAGCATGCCGGGCTGCGGCCCGGCGCCGGCCCGGTGCTGGTGACCGGCGCCTCGGGCGGCGTCGGCAGCGTCGCCGTCGCCATTCTGGCCGCGCTCGGTCACGAGGTGACGGCCTCGACCGGCAAGTCCGGCGAAGAGGACTATCTGCGCGGCCTCGGCGCCGCCAGCGTGATCGGCCGGCTGGAGGCGAGCGGCCGGCCGCTTGAAAAGGCGCAATGGGCCGGCTGCGTCGATACCGTGGGCGGCGCAACGCTGGCGACCGCCGCCGCACAGATGGGCCTGCACAGCGCGGTTGCGGTCTGCGGCAATGCCGGCGGTAACGATCTCGCCACCACCGTCCTGCCCTTCATCCTGCGCGGCGTCAGCCTGCTCGGCATCGATTCGGTGATGTATCCGGCCGCGCCGCGCAAGACGGCCTGGCAGCGCCTTGCTACCGACCTGCCGATCGGGAAGCTCGAAGCCATGACCGAGGTGATCCCGCTCGGCGAAACCTTCGCCGCCGGCGAGACCATCCTCAAGGGCGGCGTGCGCGGCCGCACCGTGATCGACGTCAACGCCTGAGGCGGGTCGGGACGCGCAATATCC
Organism: Rhodospirillaceae bacterium; assembly: GCA_009840595.1. Classification (GTDB taxonomy): domain Bacteria; phylum Pseudomonadota; class Alphaproteobacteria; order Bin65; family Bin65; genus Bin65. Next base: position 40,794 of record VXNK01000039.1, read on the forward strand.
GCTCAGCACCCGGTTACGATTTCGTAGCTTGTACTGCGGCCGCCGGCGGAGCCGCGCGCGAGGATGCTGCGGTCGATCAGGTCGCGGATGTCCCGGTTCGCCGTGTCCTGCGAGCAGCCGTTCATCTTCGCCCATTTCGACGATGTGAGCTTGCCCTCGAACCCGTCGAGCAGCCGGTTGAGGGTCTTCGCCTGGCGCGGGTTGAAGGCTTCGGCGGCATGGACCTCCCAGAACCGGGCCTTGTGCAGAACGGCGGCGAGTGTGGCACCCGCATTCCCGATGGCGCGGGCGAGACATTCGAGGAACCAGACCTGCCAGGTCGTGATGTCGAGAGTGCCTCGCTGCGTCGATTCGAGGAGGTCGTAATACACGCTGCGCTCCGCCCTTATCCGGGCGGACATGCTGTAGCAGCGGTCCGGACTGTCGTCCGAGCGGGCCAGCGCCATGTCGGCGATGGCCCGCGCAATGCGCCCGTTCCCGTCGTCGAACGGATGCAGCGATACGAACCAGAGATGGGCCATGCCGGCGGCGAGCACGGGGTCCATGGTTCGCGCGCCTTCGAACCAGTCGAGGAATGCCGCGGTTTCGTCCGCAAGGCGTTCGGCCGGTGGCGCGGCATAGTGAACGTGCTGCCGCCCGAGCGGACCGGAAACGACCTCCATCGGTCCGTCGGCGTCGTCGCGCCACGCGCCGACCCTGATCCGCCGCATGCCGCTCCGCCCGGTCGGGAACAGGGCGGCATGCCACGAAAACAGGCGTTCTTCGGTCAGCGGCGCCCCGTAGTTCCGGGTCGCGTCGAGGGTCATGTCCACGATGCCGTCGACGTCCCGGTCGGAGGCCGGCAGGCCGCCGGCATCCAGTCCGAGGCGGCCCGCGATCGACGAGCGGACCCGGTCGGGGGCGAGGAATTCGCCTTCGATCTCGCTTGTCTTCACGACGTTTTCGGTCAGCGTGCTCAAGGTTGCTTCGCTGCGCAGGTCGAAGCCCAATGCCTCCATCCGGCCGAGCAGCCGCCCCTGGGCATGGCGCGCCGCCGCGAGCGGCCCGGTCAGCCGGGCCGGGTCGTGCCGGAAGCGCGGCCAGTCGGCGCGTTGCCAGATATACATGGTTATTCTCCGCAATTTATGCAGAGAATATAGCGGATAATCTCCGCACGGCAAGATTTTCACCGCAATTTATGCGGAGAATAGGGCTGTCATTCTCCGCACCGCCGGGTATCGGCACCGAAAACGGTGCCCGTCCTCACGCGATGGCGGTCGGGAAGGGGCTGCGGTCGACGGTCTCGATCTCGGCCTTGGCCAGGCGCTCCAGCATGTCCGCCCTGACCGCGGCATGGGCCGGATCGTCGTACAGGTTCGTCAGTTCGTGCGGGTCGTTCTCCAGATCGTAGAGCTCGCAATGCCCGGCGCCGCTGTAGACCGACAGCCGCCAGCGCCGGGTGATCAGCGAGTGGACGCGGAAGTCGCGCTCGAAGCCCATGATTGCGCGCTGCTGGTCGTCCTCAATCAGGACGGCGCCGCCGCCCCGGTCTTCCAGGGTTAAAATCTCCGGCTCCAGGCTGCGGCCCTGGATGCCGTTATAGGGCACGATGCCGGCGCGGCTCAGCATGGTCCGGGCGATATCGACGGTGCCGGCCAGGGCGGAACAGGCCGCGCCGGCGTTCCGGCCGTCCGGCTCGGCCCAGATGAACGGCACCTTGACCAGCGCCTGAAAGTGCATCGGACCCTTGAGCACGATCCGGTGGTCGCCGAGGAAGTCGCCGTGGTCCGCGGTGAAGACGACGATGGTGTCGTCGGCGAGGCCGAGGGCGTCGAGCCGGGCGAGGATCCGCCCGACGGCATCGTCGATCATCGAGATCATGCCGCAGGTCAGCGCCATCGATTCGCGCGCCTCCCGCTCGGTGACGGTGTAGGCGACCTGGCCGACATTGCGGCTGCCGTCGCCCGGCGGCCGGTTTTCCCACATCCATCGGAGCGTCGGCGGCGCCTGGTTGCTCAGCCGGTGGAAGCTCTCCGGCAGGTCGAAATCGGCCGGGTCGTACATGTCCCAGTACTTGCCCGGCGGCGTGAAGGGATGGTGCGGATCGGGGAAGGAGGCGGTGAGGAAAAACGGCCGGTCGCCGCCTTCCTGCGCATAGGCGTCGAGCCAACCGATGCTCTCCTCGGCGACGTAGCTGGTGGGATAAAGCTCTTCCGGCACCGCGGTGCGCCAGCCCTGGGGCGCGACATAGTCGTGGGGCAGGGCGTTTTCCGGGCCGACCATGGTCGCCGGGTCGCCGCCCCGCGCCTTCATCCAGGCGATATAGGCGGCGCCGACCTTATCGCTGTGCATGGTGGCGAGGGAAACGTCCTCGAAGCCGTAGAAAGGCGTCGGGATTTCGTGGTCCGGATCCGCTTTCCAGGTCCAGGGCCGCTCTTCCTCGTAGGCGCCTACGGCCAGCGCTTCCGGCTTGCGCGCCTCGGCGAAGGCGTCGTCGCGCGGCTCGATCCGGCGCTGCATCGACGGCGGCTCGCCGGTCATATTCTGGAGATGGCTCTTGCCGATGAGCGCCGTGCGGTAGCCCTCGTGCCGCATCAGGTCGACGAAGGTGTTCTCCGACAGGGCGAGCGGGATGCCGTTGTGCCGGACGCCGTGCAGCGACGGCATCCGGCCGGTCACCAGCGTCGCCCGGTTGGGCATGCAGACCGGGTTGGCGACATAGAAGCGGTCGAACCGGACGCCGCGGGCGGCGATGCCGTCGATATGCGGCGTCTTCAGGACCGGATGCCCGGCGCAGCCCAGATAGTCCGCCCGGTGCTGGTCGGTGACGATCATCAGGAAGTTCGGGCGTTTCCGGTCGGGAGCGGTATCGGCCATCCTATTCTCCGGCTGTGGCGGGGACGGGGCGTTCGGCTGGCGGTTGCGCCCGGCGCCTGACGACGTCGGCGGCGATCAGCGCCGCGCCGAGGCCGCCGCCGGCCAGGTTGAGCCAGGGCGCCTCGGCGAAGGCGTAGACCGGCACGATCAGCGCAAGCCCGGCGGCGGCGTAAACGATGCGGAACGCGGGCGCGATGGGCGTGAACAGGAAGCCCGTGACCGCGACCGAAACCAGCAGCACGCCGAACAGGGCGGTCGTGAAGCTGAGCGCCACCTCAAGCGCGCCGCCTTGCATGATGAGCGCGGGCGACATGATGAAGACGAAGGGAATCAGATAGGCCGACCAGCCGTATTTCACTGCCTGCCAGCCGGTCTTCATCATCGGCGCGCCGGCCAGCGTCGCCGCGGCGAAGGCGGCGATGGCGACCGGCGGCGTGATCATCGACATCATGCCGAAATACATGACGAACAGATGGGCCGAGAGGTCCGGCACGCCCAGTTCGATGATCGCCGGCGCAACCAGCGTGGCGAGCAGGATGTAGACGCCCAGCGTCGGCATGCCCATGCCCAGGACGATGCAGACGATGGCGGCTAGGATCAGCAGGACGAGCAGGCTGCCGCCGGCGATGCCGACCAGCTCGCTGGTCAGCGCGAAGCCGAGGGCGGAGATGTTGAGCACGCCGATGATCGCGCCGGCCGCGCCGCCGATCATCAGCAGTTCCAGGCCGGCCTTGCCGGTCTTGACGAAACTGGCGACCAGCGAGCGGACGGTCAGCCGGTCGCCGCCGTAGCCGAGCAGGAAGCCGATCGGCAGGAGGGTGAGCGCCGCATAGAGCGCTGCAGTCTCCGGCTGGAGCGACCAGCGGAACAGGCACAGCACGATGACGACGAAGGGCGTCATGAAGATGCCGCCGCGGCCGGCCACCGGCAGCAGGCGCGGGATCAGCGATTTCTCGATCGGCAGGATGCCGTCGCGCGCCGCCTGCAAGTCCACCTGGATGAACAGGGCGGCGTAGTAGAGGATCGCCGGGATCAGCGCGGCGAGCACGACCTCGGCGTAGCCGATCTGCAACAGCTCCGCCATCACGAAGGCGGCGACGCCCATCATCGGCGGCATGAGCTGCCCGCCGGTCGAGGCCACCGCCTCGATCGCCGCGGCCGAATGGGTCGGATAGCCGCCGCGCTTCATCAGCGGAATGGTGATGACGCCGGTCGAGACGACGTTTGAAACCGCGCTGCCCGAGATCGAGCCGAACAGGCTGGAGCCGACGATGGCGATCTTGGACGAGCCGCCGCGGAACCGGCCCATCAGTCCGGCGGAAATATCGGTGAAGAATCTGGCGCCGCCGGCCGGCTCGAGCAGGAAGCCGAAGAACATGAAGGCGAGCACGATGGTCGTGGACACCTTCATCGGGAAGCCGAACATGCCGTTGGCGTCGAGCACGACATAGATCGCCAGTCGGTCGACCGGGACGTTCTCGCCCTGGAGCCGGCCCGGGATCAGATGGCCGACCAGCGCAAAGATCAGGAAGAACAGCAGGAAGGCGAACAGGATGGGGCCGGCGGTCCGGCGCAGCCCCTCCACGATGGCGGCGAGCAGGATCGCCGCCGCGGCCACAGCGTCCGGCGGATTGTCGGCGAAATTATCGAGGATGACCGGGTATTCGACCGTCACATAGAGCGCCGCCGCGGCGGAAACGGCGGCGATGACCAGGTCGTACCAGGGCACATGCGTGCGCGGTTCGCCCTTGCGCGCCGGCACACAGAGATAGAGCGCCGCCAGCCCGATCGCGAGCATGGCGGCGTAGAACTGCTCGTTCATGAAGACGAGGCCGACCGCGCGGTAGAGATCCGCCGCCCAGAGCAGGGCGCCGGCGGTCAGCGCTGCGCACAGACCGCCGCCCGCCCAGGTAATCAGGAGATTGCCCGAGGGGGCGGCGGCCTCCGCTTCAACCTCGCCCGCGAAGGACTCCGCGTCCGGTGCGGGGTCCGTCACGGCGGCTCTCCGGAAGGTCCGGGGCTACTTCGCCTGGCCGGTCTCGCGATAATATTTCATCGCGCCGGGGTGATAGGGCACGCCGATATCGGTATACATCTGCTTCGGATTGAAGTCGTGCATGCCCTTGAAGGCGGCGACCATCATCTTCTTGTTCGCCGCCATCGCCTTGACCAGCTTGTAGACGATATCGTCGGAGACCTTGGCGTTCGCCGTGATGATGAAGGGCGCAGCCATGATGTTGGTCGGGCCGGTCACCCCGGCGTAGGCCGGCGACGGGCCGATCTTCTCGACCACCGAGCCGGGCGCAATCGCCTGCATCTTCTTCACCGACGCCGGATCGTCGGGCAGCGAGACATATTTGAAGCCGCGCGAGGCATTGGCCTGGCGCATCTTGCCGGAGGTGATGGAGAACATGCCGGCATCGACCTTGCCGCCCATGTAATCGTCGACCCCGCGCACGCCGTTCGGCGCCGGCACGCCCTTGACGTCCTTGAAGGTCAGGTCCGCCATATTCAGCAGGGCGCTCCAGAAGGTACCCTGGATGCGTTGCTTGGCGAACCCGGAGGACAGGCGCACACCCTTGAGATCGGCGACCGAATTGATCTTCGAATCCTTGGGCGCAAAGATGCCGAGCCGTAGCGTGCGCAGCCGGGCGACAACGCGGACATTCGGCTGCGGCTTGCCCTTGAACATCGCCTTGCCCTGGTTGGCAAAGGCGGCGACGACGCTGACCGCGATCGAGAAATTGAGCCGGCCCCTGTCGACCAGCGGCAGGGTGACGACCGGGCCGCCTTGCGGCACGACGCGGGCGCGCAGGTTGAGCACGTCCTTGGCGACCTTCGCCACGGCGGCGCCGGTCGCATAGGCCGAGGAGCCCTGCGGGTTGGTGCCGATGCTGTACGTCTGTGCGAATGCCGGTGCGGCGGCGAGGGTGAGGGCGGCGGCGCCTGCGGCGGCGAGGGCAATGACTTTCATGGTTTCCTCCCGGATTTCGGTTCGGATTGGCGAACCCGGTGCTTTCTTAACCCACCGGTGCGGCTGCCGCTACCGGGCAATCACCGCCGCATCCGCCGGTTGCGGACATCCGGATCCGGTTCTTCGCCCGCGCACCGGAATGGCCGGCGCTACTTCGCCTGGCCGGTCTCGCGATAGTATTTCATCGCGCCGGAATGATAGGGCACGCCGATGTCGACATACATCTTTTTCGGATCGAAGCCGGCCATGCCCTTGAAAGCGGAAACCATCGTCTTCTTGTTCGCCGCCATGGCCGTGACCAGTTTGTAGACGATGTCGTCAGACATCTTGGCGTTCGCCGTGACGATGAAGGGCGTGGCCAGAACTTTGGTCGGGCCTGTCACGCCGGCAAAGGCGGGCGCGGGGCCGATCGTTTCGACGACCGTACCGGGATGGATGGCCTGGAATTTCCTCACCGACGCCGGGTCGTCGGGCAGCGAGACATATTTGAAACCGCGCGAGGCAAAGGCCTGGCGCATCTTGCCGGAGGTGATGGAGAACATGCCGGCATCGATCTTGCCGCCCATGTAATCCTCGACGCTGCGCACGCCGTTCGGCGCCGGGACGCCCTCGACATCCTTGTAGGTCATGTCGGCCATGTTCAGCGTCGCACGCCACATCACGCCGATTATGCGCTGCTTGGCGAAGCCGGAAGGGATTTTCCTGCCCTTGAGTTCGGCAATGCTCCGGATCGTCGAATCCTTCGGGACGAAGAGGCCCACCCGCAACGTGCGCAGGACGGCGACCACGCGGAAATTCTTCTGCGGTTTGCCCTTGAACATCGCCCGGCCCTGGTTGGCGAAGGCGGCGACGACGCTGACCGCGATCGAGAAGTCCAGCTTGCCCTGGTCGACCAGCGGCAGGGTGACGACGGGGCCGCCCTGCGGCACGACGCGGGCGCGCAGGCCGAGCACGTCCTTGGCGACCTTGGCGACGGCGGCGCCGGTCGCATAGGCCGCGGACCCCTGTGGATTGGTGCCGATGCTGTAGGTCTGCGCAAAAGCGGGCGCGGCCAGAACGGCGCCTGCGGCAGCGAGGGCAAGTATCTTCATGATTTCCTCCGTTCGGGTTCCGTAAGTTCGGCGTTGCGGGGGGATTGTGAGGCGGCGCACGCCGGGCCGGACGCGGTTACTCCGCGGCGGCAGCGAATTCGGTTTCGCGCATCTTCCTGATCGCCCGGCGGCTGTAGGCCACCGCCTTGTCGTGGCCGCGCAGGAGGAGCTTGCGCGCGGGGTCCTTGCCCACCGCTTCCTGCTGCGCCTCGATGAAAATCTTGTCCTCGAGAAACGCTTCCAGAATGTCCGTGTGGAACGCGGTGTTGGCCGGCGAATCGAGCGCCTGACCGCGGACGGCGGTAGAAAAGAAAGGCGATTATATACTTGACTGAATATCGCGCTTGGCAGTGGCGGCTTTCTGCGATTTCCGCTTCATCGGCTTGACGGGCCGCATGAGTGCGCGGCCTACCATTTCAGGCGTCGCCCCGGCATAGCGCGGGTTCAGGACTTCCGGCTTCCGGGGCGGCTTGGGCTTCGCGGTCATGGCTTCCTCCCTTCAAGTTCCTCGACGCGGGCGCGGGCGAGATACTCCAGCCGTTGGGCTTGCGCCAGTAGCGTCTTCCGGATTCCGATCTCGACATTCCGCTCACTGATACCGCGGGCAAGGCTGGCGATTGTGCGAGCGCGGCGCGCAATCCTGATGTCCGGGTGCTGGCGCGCGCGGCGGACCTCATCGGGCAATACGGACACACGCACGGAGCGGGGCAGAGCGATGGCGTCGGCTTCCTTGATCGCTTCCTCGTTCAGGATCACGCTGAACGTCGATCCCTGAACCGCCAGCATGTAGACCGCATATTCGGCACGACTCAGTGTCGCCTTCACGTCCTCTTTGGCCAGTTCCCAGAACGGCCACATTTCGATTTCGGCAACCTCGAACGGGTCAAGGACCGCCTTAGCCACGGCGTCGGTTCTTTGCCCGGTGAGATGGCGGCGAACGCGCGTGCGCAGGTCTTCCTTCGTGCGCCCCACATAGATCGGCTCTCCGTCATAGTCGTAGAACAGGTAGACGCCATGCTCGCAGTCTCCGACGCGCCGGCCGTCGCCATAGTCGGTATCCAGTGCCTTTGTGACGCCAGCGTAGAGCGCCCGCACATCGTCCGGCGCTCTACGGCGCGTCATCGTTGCATGATCGGGCGGAGACAGTGCTTGCCCAGCCATTCGATTACCGGCACGCAGACTGCATCCCCAAGCGCGAACATCGCCTGTGCGGGCGTCACAGCGCCGTAGCGCAGGTGTCCCGCGCCTTGCAGGCGGGCATATTCCATGACGTTCATCCAGCGCGCCGCGATGCAGCCGTTCCCGGCCCGGACGATGGCCTGTTTCGCCGACCCGCCGCGCGTCGTCCGCAATGCCCCGGCCCGTTCATCGGCCCGCACTTCCCAAACCGGACGGCCCGCCCTGGTACGGCGGAACGCGCCGAAATAGCCCGGACGCTTCCGGCGCTGATAGGACGTGACGCGCTGCGACTGGATGGGCGACATGGACGTGAGGAACTGGCCCAGCCGTTTCGCCGGCCACCATTCACCGTCCGGCGCGGCGACCTCGGCCAGCCGGAGATCGTCGCGCATTGGCGGCGGCTCGGGTAGCATGACGCCGCCCTTGTGGCCGAACAGAAACACGCGGGCGCGGCTTTGCGGGACGAAGGCGGCGGCGTCTACCACGACATGCCCCGTCGCATAGCCGAGGTCGTGCAACGCGCCGATCACGGTGTGCCAGTCCCGGCCGCCGTTGGCCGTCAGGAACCCGGTGACATTCTCGATCATCAGGGTTCGCGGCGATCGCTCGCCCATTTCGCCGAGAATGCGCAGGAAATCCCGCACAAGGCCGGATTGCTCGCCATCCAGTCCCTTCCGGTATCCGGCCAGCGATAGATCGGTACAGGGGAAAGAGGCCGTCGCAAGATCGACCGCGGGGATGTCACCGCCGGACAGGCCGCGAATGTCGCCGACGTTCAATTCGGCGTCGCCCCAATTGTCCCTGTAGAGCGCCGCCTTGATTGGACAGATGTCGTTCGCGAAAACCGTCTCGATACCGGCAGTTTCGAGGCCGGCGCGCATGAGGCCCATGCCGGCAAAGAACTCGGCGGCGCGCATCAGGCGATCAGGTCGCGGTACATCAACCGCTTGCCGACCAGCCCGGTAACGACGCCCGCCATCTGATCGACGGTATCGGCGTTGCGGACGTTGTGCCGACCCGCGAACTCCCGGACGTATCGGGCCAGATGCTTTTCGGACAGGTGATGGAACGTGCCGTGGTAGCCGCGCTTGAACAGGGACCAGAACGACTCGATTCCATTCGTGTGAGCCATCTTGCGGACGTATTCGCCGACCGAGTGATTGACCGACTCGTGATCGAAACCGGCCATGCCCCGGTAAGCTCTGGCGTCGTCTGTGAAGACCTGCGCGCCGGGTTCAACGTGTTCCCGGACGAAGCCTTGCAGCGTCGGGCCGTCCGTCGCTTCGACCGGGCGGGCGACGATCCGGTTTGTCCCCCGATCCTTCACACCGGCGACAACGGCCTTGCCGTGACCGCCCCGGCCCTTCAACTGCTTCCGCTTCGCTTTCGGCATGTTCTTGCGCTTGCCACCGATGAACGTCTCATCGACTTCCGCCGGGCCGGTGAACAGCGCCGCTGCCTCATCGGCCCAAGCTTCGCGAATGCGGTGCAGCATGAACCATGCGGTCTTCTGTGTCACTTTCAAATCGCGGTGCAGCCGCATCGAACTGACGCCCTTGAGGCTGACCATTTCCAAGTAGATGGCGAAGACCCACTTGCGCAGCGGAACCTTCGACCGCTCTAGCGCCGTGCCGATCCGCACGGAGAACGCCCGCTTGCAGCCGGAACAGTAGTAGGGAAGCCCGGACGTTTCCGCCGCCTCATGCGTCTCCGTGCAACCGCAACGCGGGCAGTGACGGCCTTCCGGCCAGACCAGCGACTCGAACCATGCCGTCGCCGCCGCTTCATCCGGGAACATCTCGGTCAACTCGATCAGGCCGATGCCTTCGCGGTGTGCCTTTCCCGGTCCCTTCTGCGCCATCGTCTTTGCCTCAAACCCTTGTCCTGTCTAGAATATAGGGATTGACGGCCTTTCAGTCAAGTATATAATCGCCAAAAGAAATAGTGGAAGTTCTCGTCGTCCGCCGGGGTCGCGTGATGGAACAGCCGGACGGCCATGCCGCCGGGCTTTTCCCGGTTTTCGCGCCCGCCGGTCCCGGAGTCGTGGCCGCCGCCCCACTGCAGGACCGAGGCAGGGGCGACATATTCGAACTCCTGCCAACGGTCGACTTTGCCCTCGAAGCCGGCGACCTTGACGAAGGACGGCGGCGGGGTCGATTCCATCATCCAGCGGACATAGCGGGCGCCGCGCGCGGTCCGCGTCGTCGTCAGTTCGGCGTCGTCGTGTTCGCCGGGGTGGCCCCCGATGGTCGACGTATGGACATAGCCCAGGTGGGTCAGGTCCATGAGGTTGTCGATCATGAACATGTAGTTGGCGGCGATGTCGTAGCGCGCGTAGTGGAAATTCCACTCGTCCGTCCTGTCGTGCCAGGCGAAGTCGACGATCAGGCCGGTATCGGCCAGCGCGGGGTCGCCCATCCAGATCCACACGAAATGCTGGCGCTCGACGACCGGAAAGGCGCGCACGCAAAAGGTCGGGCTGGTCCGCTCGCCCGGATTGACGACGCAGGCGCCGCTGCCGTCGAAGACCAGGCCGTGATAGCCGCATTGCAGACCCTGTTCGACGGCAGCGCCCAGCGAAAGCTTCACGCCGCGATGGCTGCAGCGGTCTTCCAGGGCGGCTGCCGTGCCGTCGCCGCTGCGGAACAGCACGACATCCTCGCCCAGGATCCGGCGGGCGATCGGCCCTTCGTCCAGTTCGTGGGACCAGGCGCCGATGTACCAGGCGTCGTGGACCAAGGGTTCCATGGCGAAATCGGACATCGGTATTTTCCTCGTTCAGCCCCGCTCGGGTTGCGGCGCGTACGCCGGCCGGAAAGCATCGGGCCGGGTCACGGCGACCAGCCTTCCGCAATCATCGCGTCGGCTTCGGCGACCAGTGCGCTGAGATACCGCCGCAGCCGCGCGCTGTCGGCCGGCGAGAAATCCCTCAGGAGGCGTTCTTCGCGGGCGAGCGCGAAACGGGCGATTTCGTCGTGCACCGCCCAACCCTTATCCGTGAGCGCGACATAGGAGCGACGCCGGTCCGCCGGATCGCCCTCCCGCCGCACCAGCCCGCGTTTCTCCAGCCGGGCGACCGAGCGGCTGGTGCCGCCGCGATCCATGGCGATCCGGTCCGCAATCGCAAAGATCGTCGAACGGCCGTCGCTGCCCAGAACCTGAACGATGCGCCACTCGCGCAGGTCGAGGCCGAGGCCGCGCGCATGATGGCGCATCGCGTGCAGCCCGATCTTGCCGCCGAGAATCACGAACAGCGCCGGAATGTGGCTGTCCATGTCCACACGCGGTTTCGTGCCGGGCGATTGCCGGGCGCCGGAAATGGCCGCTGCCTCTGTCAGTTTGCGCCCTCCAAACCGGAAGACACTATACGACATTTAATGATAAGTCAATTATTGATTTATCATTCAGTAAAATGCCACCCAGACAGGCGAGCATTTTATCCGTTCGCGCTTCGACGGTCGTTGACAATGAGGGAAAGCCGCGATGCAGACAGAAGCAGGAGCGTTCATCGCCGCCGATTATCCGATGTTATCAGCGGCGATTACCCGGGGATTATGCAGCGGCGGGATCCCGACGCAGCGATCTCCGAGAACGTCTCAACTATGGCTGCAATCAAGACCACAGTGCCGAGACAGGGGCAGCAGACATTTGCTCGCCGAACGGTACGGTGCGGTCGCCGTCGTACAGGACAATACCTGACACGAATTTTTTGCCGGCGCCGGCCGCCAGGCGGCGCAGCCCGGAAAAATCTCCCGAGGTCACGGTCGCTGCAGCTTTCACTTCGATGCCGACGATCCGCCCCTGTCCGTCTTCGATTACGATGTCGACCTCGTTGCGATCCTTGTCGCGGAAGTGCGAGAAGGCGTACCGATCCTCGCTCCAGCTGGCGAGTTTCAACGTTTCGCCGAATACGAATGACTCCAGCACCGGCCCGAACGGCTGGCGGTCCCTGTCGACGCGATTCGGCGTTAAGTCCCTCAGCGCGGCCAGCAGGCCCGAATCGAGAAAATGCAGCTTGGGAGATTTTGTCAGACGCTTGAGGGTGTTGGTGTACCAAGGCGGCAACGTGGACAAGAGGAACAGGTTCTCTAAGACGCCCAGGTATTTTTGTACTGTTACATGGTTCATGCCGAGCGATGCGCCGAAACCGGAGTAATTGACGAGTTGTCCGGAATGTTCGGCGAGAACGCGCATCAGCCGCGGCATCAGGTTCAACTGATCGATTCGGGCGATGTCGCGGACATCGCGTTGAACGATCGCTTCGACATAGTCCATGCACCAGCTTTGCCGACGTCGCCAGGCGGAACGGGTCAATGCCTCGGGGTAGCCGCCGGCGAGAACGGTTTCCACAAGGTCGTTTCCGACAATCGGGGTTTGAGACGCCGGCGCTTTTCCTGCAAACGCCGTGTCGAGAAATGACGGACGGACGTCGCGCATTTCCGCTTGGGCGAGAGGCAGCAAGCGGATAATCGCCATGCGGCCGGCGAGCGAATCCGCGACGCGCGGCAGCGTCATCAGGTTGGCCGAGCCGGTGAGCAGGAAGCGTCCCGGACGCGGGTCGGCGTCCACGGCGGTCTTGATCGCCAGGATGAGATCCGGCGCACGCTGGATTTCGTCGATGACCGCCCGATCGATGCCGCGCAGAAAACCGGCCGGGTCGCTCAGGGCTGCGTCGAGTGTCGAGGCATCGTCAAGGGTGAAGAAGGGAAGCGAGTCGCCCGCGATGCGCTGCGCAAGAGTCGTTTTTCCCGATTGGCGGGGGCCGCATAGCAGCACGACCCTCGTATCCGCCAAGGCCTCCCGAACCTGCTTTTCGATGAATCGGGTATACATGCCGCCATGCCGACCAATTGAAACTGAATTCCCGACCGATTGAAAATATATCCCCGACTAATTGAAAATCAATGCCCGACTGATTGAAAAATAAAGCCCGACCGATTGAAACGATCCGGCCGTTCCGGCAGGCGAATCCTCCGCCTACTCGTACTGCACCGGGCCGGTGCGGATCGGCCAGAGTTCGTCTAGGTACTCGCCGCTGTCGCGCTCTTTCACCGCCTGCTTGAAGCCGGCTTCCTCGGCCCGGCGCTTGAAGGCCATGCCTTCGGGCGAATGGCGGGTGATGCCGTCGAAGATCGTGGCGATCGTCTGGGTGGTTTCCAGGCCCATGTTGGTCATCGCCTGGTTGATCATCAGCTTCTGCATCATCAGCTGGTTTTTCGGCACGCCGGCCATGCGCTGCGCCAGTTCCTCGACCCGGTCGTCGAGCCGGTCGGCCGGCACGGCGTCGGTCACAAGGCCCATCGTCTTCGCCTCGGTCCCGGTCACCAGGTCACCGGTCAGCAGCATGCGCTTGGCGCCCTCCGCGCCCAGGCGATAGACCCACATCGCCGTCGTCGGGCAGCCCCAGACCCGGGCCGGCGGATAGCCGATCCTGGCGTCCTCCGCCATGACGACGAGATCGCAGCACAGCGCGATGTCCGAGCCGCCGGCAACGGCATAGCCGTGAACCTTGCAGACGACCGGCTTGTAGGAGCGCCACAGGCTCATGAACTTCTCGGTGTAGCCCTTCATCAGGGCATAGTCCTTCATCGGGTCCCAGGGCATGCGCTCCTGGATCCCTTCGCTGGAACCTTCGGCGAAGTCCTTGAGGTCGTAGCCCGAACAGAAGGCCGCGCCCCGGCCGGCGAGGACGACGACATGGACCCGGTCGTCGGCATTGGCCTCGGCGACCGCGGCCTCGATGTCGTCCGGCGTGGCGGCGGCGATGGCGTTCAGCCGCGCCGGCCGGTCGAAGGTTATTCTGGCAACCCGGCCGTCGCGTTCATAGGTAAGGGTCGAATAGGCCATGACGCCGGTATCCTTCTGCTTCGTTCGGTCCCTGCCGCAGAGGCTTGCGGTGCCCCCGCAACCGGTGTTTACGACATTGCCTGCCTGACGCGCAGCCGATTCCGGCGGCCGCGGCCAAGAATGGGAAGGGTCTTGCGTTGGACGTCGCCGAACTGATCCGCGAGTATGAGAACCTCTTCTACGCCATCACTTTCGGCTGGGCCTTCATCGAGGGCGAGAGCTTCCTGATCTTCGCCGGGGCCGCCGCGTTCAAGGGCGATCTCAACATCTACATCCTGATCCTCGCCGCCTGGTGGGGCAGCTTCCTGGGCGACCAGTGCTGGTTCGCACTCGGCCGCTTCTTCGGCGCGAAGCTGCTGGTGCGCCTGCCCAAGCTGAAGGCCGGCGTCTCCGTGGCCATGGATATGGTCCAGAAATACGACGTGCTGTTCATCCTCAGCTTCCGCTTCATCTACGGCGTGCGCAACGTGGCGTCGCCGGCGCTCGGCATGAACGGCTATCCTTGGGGACGCTTCGCGCTGTTCAACTTCATCGCCGCCTTCATCTGGGCCAACAGCTTCGCCTGGGGCGGCTACATCCTCGCCAAGGCGTTCGAGGAGGTGCTGGGCGATATCAGCGAGAACTTCGGCTATGTCATGCTCGCCGTCTTCGCGATCGTCTGCTGCATCCTTTTCTTCGTCCACCGCAGCGGCCAGAAGCGCTACAAGAAGATGCTGGCGCAGAGCGAGGCCGATCCGCCCGGCGGCGGCGGCGGCGCGGAACCGGGTTCCGGCGCATCCGGCGCTTCCGCTGCGGGCGGCAGCGACCGATGACGTCGGCCGGCTCTCGAAGGAGGAAGTGAAGGGGCTGGTGCCGCGGGGGAGATTTGAACTCCCGGCCCCACCCTTACCAAGGGTGTGCTCTACCCCTGAGCTACCGCGGCGCGCCATGTGTCGGGCGAACTTCGGGGCGGCTTCCCTGAACGGTTCGGGGAACGGTTCGGGCAGGCCGCGCAAAGGCGGGCGGAATATGCGGACGGCCCCGGCGGGCGTCAATGCCGGGCAGGGCGGTGCCTGCCGGGCGAAGTGAAGCGGTTGGACTTCTGCTGCGGGCAAGGGCCATATAGCGGCATGACCGACCGGAAGGACCAGCAGACGCCGCGCAGGAGCAGCCAGACGCAGCCGAAGGCAAAGTCCGGCGCGAGGGAAGAGCGGCAGGCCCGGCTCGCCGCGGCCCTGCGGGAAAATCTGCGCCGCCGCAAGAAAGGCAAAACGGCCGGCAAACCGGACTGATCGGCTGCATTCCCGGATGCTGCCGTAGGCCGATCCGTCCGGTTGAGGCGGGCCGGGAGGTTCGCTAGAACCGGCGCAGCCTCCGGCGGTCGGCCGGCGGCGTAAACAGCGGTCGCGAACAGAGGAACGGTCAGCGCCGATGGACAGACTCCGGATCGCCGGCGGCGCCGCGTTGGACGGCGAAATCCCGATCGGCGGGGCCAAGAACGCCGCCCTGCCGCTGATGGCCGCCTCTTTGCTGACCGCCGAACCCCTCGAGTTGACCAACGTCCCCCGGCTGCGCGACGTGGGCACCCTCATCAAGGTGCTGGAACAGCATGGCGTCGAGGTCGAGGCCGGGCCGGGCACCCTCCGGCTGACCGCGGCGGATATTCCGAACACGATGGCGCCCTACGATCTGGTGCGCCAGATGCGGGCCTCGGTGCTGGTGCTCGGGCCGCTGGTGGCGCGCTTCGGCAACTCGGCGGTTTCCCTGCCCGGCGGCTGCGCCATCGGCTCGCGCCCGATCGACCTGCACCTCATGGCGCTCGAACAACTCGGCGCGGAGATCAGCCTGGGCCGCGGCTACATTCACGCCGAAGCGCCGCCGGGCGGCCTCGTCGGCAACAGGATCATCTTTCCCAAGGTCTCGGTCGGCGCCAGCGAGAACGCGATCATGGCGGCGACGCTGGCGCGCGGCACGACGGTGATCGAGAACGCCGCCCTGGAGCCGGAAGTCGCCGACCTCGCCGATTGCCTGAACGCGATGGGCGCGCGCATCGAGGGCATCGGCAGCGAGCGGCTCGTCATCGAGGGAGTCGACGAACTGCACGGCGCGCAGCACAGGGTCGTCGCCGACCGGATCGAGGCCGGCACCTACGCCATGGCGGCTGCCATCACCGGCGGCGCGGTCACGCTGCAGAATGTCGGCGAGGACCTGTTCGGCGCCGCCGCCGCCGCGTTGCGCGAAGCCGGCGTCGCGCTGGAGCCGAACGGCGCGGGCATTCGCGTATCCTGCACCGCCGGCGACCTGACCGGGGTCGATGTCATCACCGATCCGTTCCCCGGTTTCCCGACCGACCTGCAGGCCCAGTTCATGGCGCTGATGTCGAAGGCCGGCGGCGCGTCCATGATCACGGAGACGATTTTCGAGAACCGCTACATGCATGTGCCGGAACTCAAGCGCATGGGGGCCAATGTGAACCTCCACGGCGCGTCGGCCATGGTGCGCGGGGTCGAGAGGCTCTACGGCGCCGAAGTGATGGCTACGGACTTGCGGGCATCCTCCAGCCTGGTCATCGCCGCGCTGGCCGCCGAGGGAGAAACGACCATCAACCGGGTCTATCACCTCGACCGCGGCTACGAACGGCTGGTCGAGAAACTGACCGGCTGCGGCGCCCGGGTCGAGCGTATCGCCGGTTCCTGACTTGAGGTGCGGAAGCGGTCGATGGCCTTCCGGAAATTGCGGCTGCGGGCGGAAAGCCCGGACGATCTCGACGTTATCGGCGCGGTGCTGCAGGACGCGCTGATCCCGGCCGCCGACATGGCCTACCTGCCGGAGGAGGGCCGCTTCGCGCTGGTGGCGAACCGCTTCTGCTGGGAAAGCGAGGCCGGCGGCGCGCCGCCCGGGCCGGCCGCCGCCCGGCGCGGCGCGCCTTCCGGACAGGGCGGGCACCACCGGGTCAACGCCGGCGTGTTGTTCGGCAATGTGCAGGGCGTGCAGACGCGCGGGTTCGACCGCGAGGACACGGCACGCATTTTGTCGCTGCTGTCGATCCGCGCCGAAGCCGGCCTTGATGCAACGGAAATCACCTTAATTTGTGCCGGTGCCGCTTCCATCCGCCTGCGCGTAGCGGGAATCGATTGCCGGCTGGACGACCTTGGCGAACCCTGGCCGACCGCCTGGCGGCCGTCCCACGGGGATGCCGAAGCGGACTGATCCATCCGGCGAAGGACCGCTTCTGGCATGGACGCCGCAAACCTGCCATACGCCGCCAACGAACCGTTGGTGCTCGCTCTGCCGAACGGACGCATCCTCGGCGAGGCGATGCCGCTGGTCGAGGCTGCCGGCATCCGGCCGGAGCCGGCGTTTTCCGACCCCGAATCGCGCAAGCTGCGCTTCGCCACCGATCTGCCGAACCTCGAGATCGTTCGGGTCAGGAGTTTCGACGTGGCGACCTTCGTCGCCTTCGGCGCGGCCCATCTCGGCATCGCCGGCAACGATGTGGTGAACGAATTCGGCTATGCCGAACTGTATGCGCCCCTGGATCTGAAGATCGGCCGGTGCCGCCTGTCGGTCGCCGCGACCCGGGATCTGGTCGACGCCGAAGACCCGTCGCGGTGGAGCCATGTCCGCGTGGCGACCAAATATCCGGCGACGACACGCCGGCATTTCGCCGCCCAGGGCGTGCAGGCCGAATGCATCAAGCTGAACGGCGCGATGGAGCTGGCGCCGGCGCTCGGCCTGTGCCGCCGGATCGTCGATCTGGTCTCGACCGGCGCGACCCTGAAGGCGAACGGACTGGTCGAGGTCGAAAAAATCGCCGAGGTTTCTTCGCGGCTGATCGTCAACCGTCCGGCGATGAAGACCCGGCCGGCGGAAATCCGCCGTTGGGTCGATGCCTTTGCCGATGCGGTGGAGAAGCAAGATGCCGGCGCGGCAGCTTGACCGGTCCGCCCCGGGCTTCGAGGCGGAATTTGCCGGGCTGATCGGCGCCAAGCGCGCTGCCGAAGCCGATGTGGACGCGGCGGTCGCCGAAATCCTGGCGGCGGTGCGCGAAGGCGGCGATGCGGCGCTGCTCGACTATACGGCACGGTTCGACCGGTTCGAGGCCGATGCAACGGGCCTGAGGCTTCCGGCCCGGCGGATCGCCCGGGCCCGCGACGCGGTCCCGGCGCAGCAGATCTCCGCCCTGGAACACGCCGCCCGGCGCATCCGCGCCTATCACGAGCGGCAGTTGCCCGAAGACTGGGTCTATAGCGACGAAGCCGGCTATGAGCTCGGTTCGCGCTGGACCGCGGTCGAGGCGGTCGGCCTCTACGTTCCCGGCGGGACCGCGGCCTATCCCAGCTCCGTGCTGATGAACGCGATCCCGGCGAAAGTCGCCGGCGTCGGGCGGCTGGTCATGGTTACGCCGACGCCGGACGGCGCGGTCAACGATCTGGTGCTGGCTGCGGCGGACATCGCCGGCGTCGACGAAATCTACCGGATCGGCGGCGCCCAGGCGGTCGCCGCGCTGGCGTTCGGCACGCAGACCGTCCGGCCGGTCGACAAGATCGTCGGGCCCGGCAACGCGTATGTCGCTTCGGCCAAGAAGCAGGTGTTCGGCGTCGTCGGCATCGACATGATCGCCGGGCCGTCCGAAATCCTCGTGGTTTCGGACCGGCGCAGCGATCCGGAATGGATCGCCGCGGACCTGCTGTCCCAGGCCGAGCACGACATCTCGGCGCAGGCCATCCTGATCACCGACAGCCCGGCCTTCGCCGACCGGGTTTCGGCCGCCGTCGAGCGGTTACTGGAAAGCTTGCCCCGGGCGGCGATCGCGCGGGAGAGCTGGGAAAAGCTGGGTGCGATCGTCGTGGTCGATTCGCTGGCGGCGACCGCGCCGCTGATCGACCGCATCGCGCCGGAGCATCTCGAACTGGCGATGGACGGAGCCGACGCGCTCGCCGCCTCGGTGCGCCACGCCGGCGCCATCTTCATCGGGCGCCACGTTCCCGAAGCGATCGGCGACTATATCGGCGGTCCGAACCATGTCCTGCCGACATCCCGGACGGCGCGCTTCGCCTCCGGCCTCGGCGTGCCGGACTTCATGAAGCGGACCTCGACCATCAAGGGAGACGCCGACGCCCTGCGCACGGTCGGGCCCGATGCGGTCACGCTCGCGAAGGCCGAAGGACTGGAGGCGCACGCCCTGTCGGTCGGCATCCGGCTCGACGCCGGCACGGCGCCCGGCGACGGTTGAGGGCGATGGCCGGAAACGCCCGACTGGCCGATATCCGCCTGGACGAAAGAACCGTCGTCCGGCGCAACGCGGATATCGAACACGAACGCGCCGTCGCCATCTACGACCTGCTGGAGGAAAACAGCTTCGCGCCGGCCGTGGAAGCCGACGGCCCCTACAATCTCGTCCTGTCGGTCAGCGAAAACCGGCTGCTGTTCGACATCCGCGACGGCAACGATGCCGAACTGACCGTCGTTCCCCTGGCGCTTCAGCCGTTCAAGCGCACGGTGAAGGACTATTTCACCGTCTGCGAGAGCTATTTCGCGGCGATCAAGACCGCCAGCCCCAGCAAGATCGAAGCCATCGACATGGGCCGCCGCGGCCTGCACAACGAAGGCTCGGAACTTCTGCTGAGCCAGCTCAAGGGCCGGATCGAGATGGACTTCGATACCGCCCGGCGGCTGTTCACCCTGTTGTGCGTGCTGCACATCAAGGCGTAGCGGGCCGGCCGGCACGCGCCGGGCCGGTCGGGGCAAGATCGGTCGGGGCAACACCGGTCGGGACAGGGCGCGCTTCCGGATGAGCGACCTGCCGGGCAGCGTCCTGTTCGTCTGCACGATGAATGCCATCCGTTCGCCGATCGCGGAGGGCTATCTCAAATTTCTCCACGGCACGCGCATCTACGTCGATTCGGTGGGCATCCGCACGCAACGGGTCGACGGATTCGCGATCGCCGTCATGGAGGAAATGGGCATCGATATTTCGCGGCATGCCGCCAAGACGTTCGACCACCTGGAGGACGACCTGTTCGATATCGTCGTCACCCTGTCGCCCGAAGCGCACCACCGCGCCCTGGAATTGACCCGGACCAGCCCGGTCGAGGTCGAATTCTGGAACACCTTCGATCCCAGCGTCGTCGAGGGCAGCCGCGAACAGCGGCTGGATGCCTACCGGCAGGTGCGCGACCGGATTTTCGAGCGAATCCTCACCCGCTTCGCACCGCAGATGAAGCCCTGATTCGGCATCTCTTGTGCCGGTTTTTCTTGCGGTTTGAAGACAATTTATTCAACGAATTTTGCGGACCGGCAAGATTTGCACAAAGTCATTTCAAGCTGAATATTTTTCTCGACTTCTATATTCAATATGACTAATTGGTTATTCAACTCTTTCATTTCGCAGGCCGATTACCGGCTTGGGCCGCAAATTCCGGTACATGCCATGACGTTCAATGCATTCCGCCGCCCGCTGCTTTGGCTGTGCCCGGCCCTGGCCGTCGCCGCAGCCACCGTGGCGACGGCGCATATGGACTACGCCACCGACCCGGTCCACCGCAACGGCGAAAAATGGGTCGCCGAACATGGCGGCATGGCCTTGAATGTCGCCATCGTCCCGGATCGGAGCGCGCCCTGCATCCCGGCGCGCCCCTTCCTGCTCGCCAGCCTCCAGCCGGCCGTCCGATAAGGCTGTCCGATAGAGCCGTCCGATAGGGCCGTGCGGTTCGGCGGCGCTTGCGGCCGGCTCGAAGCGCGACAATTCCACCGTTTTCCGGACTCCGGCGCCGCCGGCGCCGCGGCAAGCCGCTTGACCCGGCCTGCCCGTCCGGCCATGTTCGGCCGCAACGGATTGACGATTCCAAGGAAATCGGCCGCATGGCGAAAGAGGATCTGCTGGAATTTTCGGGGACGGTCACCGAAATTCTGCCGGACGCGATGTTCCGCGTGAAGCTGGAAAACGATCACGAAATCCTGGCGCACACGTCGGGCAAGATGCGCAAGAACCGGATCCGGGTCTTGACGGGCGACAAGGTCAGCGTGGAGATGACCCCCTACGACCTGACCAAGGGACGGATTACTTTCCGTTTCAAATAGGGCCGCTTCAAGTAGGACCGCTTCAAACAGGGCCGCCCCGGGGCAAGCCTCCTTTCGCCGGCGCCGTTTCGGGCGGCGTCCGGAGCAGGCCGGTCCGCCGGGCGGTTGAGGACCGTGACGTTCGTTCTCGCCTCCGCTTCGCCGCGCCGCCTCGAACTGCTCGCCCAGATCGGCCTGACGCCGGACCGGGTCGTTCCCGCCGACATCGACGAATCGCCGCGCCGCGCCGAACTGCCGGCGGCCTATGCCGAAAGGATGGCGCGGGAAAAATGTGCGCAGGTTGGTCGGCAGTGCAGCGCGGAGCGGGTGCTGGCCGCCGATACGGCGGTCGCCCCCGGGCGGCGCCTTCTCGGCCAGCCGGCCCCAGCGGCCGCCGCGCGCCCGTGTCGGGGCCTTGTGTAAGGCCGCCGACATGGCGTGGTGGGCGCCGTGGGGCGGGGGGCCGCCGCTGGGCGCGGGGGCGGGGGGGGGGGGGGTGGGGCCGGCCCGCCCCCCGGCCCCGGCGCCCCCGCGCCGGTGTCTCGGCCTGCTGTCCGGCCGCCGACATCGCGTGATCGGCGCGGTCGCGCTGGCGACTCCCGGTCCGGCCGCTTCGGGCCGTGCTGCCGGCCCCGCGGCGGAACCTGCGGCGGAACCGGCGCGAATTGCGGTCCGGGTCGTCCAGTCGACGGTTACCTTCAAGCGGCTGCATCCGGACGAAATCGACCGCTACATCGAGAGCGGCGAATGGCGGGACAAGGCCGGCGGCTATGCCATCCAGGGCCGGGCGGCGATTTTCGTGCGCCGCCTGTCCGGCTCCTATTCGAACGTCGTCGGCCTGCCGCTGTTCGAAACCTGGAGCCTGCTGGAGGGCGCCGGATGACCGGGCAGGCGGCCATGCCGGACGGGCCTGCACGGCCCGGATTCAGACGGCAGCCATGCCCGTGAGCTGCCCGGTCTGCGGCAAGCCGGCCGAAGCGGCCTACCGGCCCTTCTGCTCGCGCCGCTGCGCCGATGTCGATCTCGGGCGCTGGTTCAACGAGGACTACCGCATTCCGGCCGCAGAATCGGACGACGAGACGGATACGGAAGCGGGAGAAGACGGCGACGACGGCGCTGCAGAAAACCCGCCCAGCGCGGCGGCGCACCCGGACGCAGGGGGCGGCGCAGCGGGTGGACTTGCCCGTGGACTTGCGGGGACGTTAAACCTATAAGTCGCATTCTTCGCGCGGGGCCGCCGATCCGGTTCCAGGCCGCCCCGCCCGAATCGGGGCCCAGGTAGCTCAGTTGGTAGAGCACGTGACTGAAAATCACGGTGTCGGTGGTTCGATTCCGCCCCTGGGCACCATTCCCGCCGCTCGTCTTCAGCCTGCGAACCTTTCGGGGGGGCGCTGAGTCATGGGGCGCCGGCGGGCTGCCGCGCGGGCGGCGCGGTTCCTGCGGCTGGTCCAGGCGCTCGAAGCCGCGCCGGTTTTCCTGTTCCTGGGCCTGATGCGGCTCGTTCCCTCGCCGGCCGCCTCGGCGATCGGCGGCTTCATCGGACGCACCCTCGGCCCCCTGCTGCCCTTTTCGCGGCGCGCCAAGGTCAACCTGAAACGGATTTTCCCGGATATGCCCGCGCCCCGGCGGCGGCAGGTCGTGCGCCGGATGTGGGACAATCTGGGCCGGGTCGCCGCCGAATCGGCGCGCATCGAGGCGCTGTGGGATCCCGCCTTGCAGGAGGCCCTGTCCGAGACCGGCATCGAGCGCCTGATGGCGGCGGCGCGGGCCGGGGAGTCGGTCAGCCTGCGGGGCGGGCGGATCGAGATCCGCGGCGCCGAAAATTTCGTCCGCCTGCTCACCCACCGCGGGCCTGCGTTGATTTTCGTGCCCCATATGGGCAACTGGGAATTCCTGGCGGTCGGGGCGGCGAATTTCGGCGCCTTCACCTCCGTCGTGTTCCGCCGCCCGAACAACCCCTATGTCGCCTGGCTCGTGGACCGCAACCGCGCCGGCCTGTTCGAACTGCTGCCCAAGGGCTACCAGGGCGGCGTCGCGGCGGGCCGGGTCATGGCCGAGGGCGGCCGGCTCGCGTTGCTGGTCGACCAGAAGAACAATCGCGGCGTCGCGCTGGATTTTCTCGGCCGGCCGGCCATGACCGGGGTGACGCTGGCGCGCCTTGCCTTGCGCTTCGATGCGCCGGTGTTCGGCGCGTGCTGCCGGCGTCTGGGCGGCCGGCGGTTCGCCATCCGGATCGACGATCCGATAACGGTCGAGCGGACCGGCGACGACCGGGCCGACGAAGCGCGCTTCATGCAGCGGGTCAACGACCGGATCGCCGAATGGGTCCGCGAGACGCCGGACCAGTGGCTCTGGCTGCACCGGCGCTGGAACCGGTAGCCCGAATTCCCCGTTATGCTCCCCGCCGGTTGTAGGGGCGGGCCGTCGCTGCGGGCTTGCCGGCGCGGCGCCGTCCGGGCACCTTACCCGGCAGGCCCGCCCGATCCGCACCCGGTTGCGGCGTTCCGGGCGGCCGCTGCGAGGAAGGGCATGAACGAACGGCTCAGACCGGCCCGGTCACCGGCACCGGCGCGGCGCCACACCGGCGAGGCCCCGACGCGCGGGGTGCATCATCTGGCGCTGACCACCGCGGACATGAAGGCGACCGTCGAATTCTACGTCGGCGTGCTCGGCATGCCGCTGGTCCACGCCATGAAGGTGCCGCCGGGCCTGGGCAGCGGGCCGGGCAACCGCGGCAACCCGCCCTACGAGGAAATCCGCCACTATTTCTTCGACATGGGCAACGACAGCCTGCTCGCCTTCTTCGAGATACCGGAAGGCGCGGAGCCGCAGGCCAACCGCAACGCCATCGGCGGCATGCAGCATGTCGCCATCGCCTGCACCGCGGCGCGCTTCCGGGACGTCCTGGAGCGGCTGGAACGGTACGGCGTGCCCAACAGCGGCGCCATCGAGCAGCTGCCGGGCATGGTCGGCGTCTACCTGCGCGATCCCAACGGCATCCGGCTGGAGTTTGCCTGCCAGCCCGCCCAGGGCGAACGCCAGCGCACTATCGAGGCGGTGACCCAGACGAAGGCGGAAGCTGCGGCCGAGCTCCTGACGATGGACGGCGTCGACGCGGCGTGGCTGGCCCGGTACGCCGGCGACCTGCCGGACGGTTGAGCGGGGAGGGGGCCCCATGTTCATCGGGAACGGCTGGTATGTCGCGGCGACGGCGGCGGAGGTCGGCCGGTCGCTGCTCAGAGTGTGAAAGTATTTCAATAAATCCGGGTTTGCGGTCCGGCCGCCCGTGATAGGTTTTTCGGCATTCCAGGCAGCCCCGAGGTTTACCGCGATGCCCGAGCGACGCTACCGGGAGGTTCAGTCCCGAAGCCAGGTGATGCTTCTGCCGCCCTGCCTGGACGACTACGTGTCCGAACATAATCCGGTGCGCGCGATCGATGCCTTTGTCGGCACGCTGGACCTGGAGGCGCTGGGTTTCCAGAACACGGAGGCACACTACGGGGCCGGTCAGCCGGCCTACGATCCGGGATTGCTGCTGAGGCTTTACCTGTATGGATACCAGCACCGGGTACGCAGCTCGCGCCGGCTCGAAGCCGAGACGCATCGCAACCTGGAAGTGATCTGGCTGTGCCAGGGAGCCAGGCCGAGCTACAAGACGATCGCGGATTTCCGCAAGGACAATCTGGCGGCTCTGCGGGCGACCAACCGGGAGTTCGTGCTGCTGTGCCGGGAACTGTCCCTGCTGGGCGACAGCCGGGTAGCGATCGACGGAACCTTTTTGAAGGCCAATGCGCGTCCCGCCAGCATCCACACCAGGGCGAGACTGGAAAAGGAACTGAAGAGGCTGGACGAGAAGATCGCGGCGTATCACCGGCAGCTGGACGAGGCGGATGCGGACCCGAAGGATGGTGCGGACGGTGGGGAGGATCCGGAACTGGCGGCGAAGATCGAGGCCATGGTGAAGAAGCAGAAGCACAGGAAGGCCCTGCAGGAGCGCCTGCTGGAAAGCGGGGAGAGCCAGGTATCGGAGGTCGATCCCGATGCGCGGACGATGAAGAAGTACGGCAAGTCGGTGGGCGGCTACAACTGCCAGATTGCGGTGGACGACAAGCACAAGCTGATCGTGGCGGAGGATGTGGTCCAGGACGGCAACGACTCAGGTCAGTACGAGCCGATGATGACGAAAGCCTGCGAAGCCACGGGCAATCCCGGACTGATCGGTCTGGCGGATGTCGGCTATTGGAGCGGCGCGCAGTTGAAGGAATGCGAGGACAGGGGGATGGATGTGTACGTTCCAATCCCCACGCAGCTGGGCCGCAAGGGCAAGGGAGATCGGTTCAGCAACGATGATTTT
>VXNK01000117.1 GCA_009840595.1 Rhodospirillaceae bacterium
GGTTGCTCCCGCCCCGGCCGCTGCTCCGCCCCCGGAAAGGCCCCCGGAAAGGCCCCCGGAAAGACCCCCGGAAAAGCTGGGCCAAACCGTCCCGCTGCTGGCCTATGCCGGCTGGCTGGTAGCGGCGGTTTTCTTTTTCTACGCCTGGGTCCTGCGGGTCGCGCCGTCGATCACGGTCGAGCCGCTGATGCGCGATTTCGCGGTCGGCGGGGCCATCGTCGGCAATCTCTCGGCGGTCTATTTCTGGGCCTACGCCGCCCTGCAAATCCCGTGCGGCCTGCTCGCCGACCGCTGGGGGCCGCGCCGCGTGCTGACGGTCGCCATCCTCGCCACCGGGCTCGGCTGCGCCGTCATGGGCCTCGCGCCGACCATCGAGCTGGCCTATGCCGGCCGGGCGCTGATCGGCTTCGGCGCCGCCTTCGCCTTCGTCGGCGGCATGGTGATCGCCGCCCTCTGGTTGCCGGCCCGGCGCTTCGCCTTTTTCAGCGGCGTCGCCCTGGCGGTCGGGCTGGCCGGCGGCGTGGTCGGGCAGGGGCCGCTCGCCGCCGCCGTCGCGTCGCTCGGCTGGCGCGACTATATGATCGTGCTCGCCGGTTGGGCGCTGATCCATTCCCTGCTGGCCTGGCTGCTGATCCGCGACCGGCCCCGGTCTTCGGAACCCGGCGGGGCGGATGGCGCAACGCCGGCAGCGGAGCCGATGCGCCGCAGCCTGGGTCGCGCATTGCGCCGGCCGCAGAATTACCTGCTCGCCGCCTTCGCCTTCCTGTTGTCGGTGCCGATCCTGGCCTTCGGCGGCCTGTGGGGCGTGCCCTACACCGTGGCGCGGTTCGGCGTCGAAACCGCGGCGGCCGGCTTCGCCATGGCGGCGATGCTGCTCGGCGTCGCCTGCGGCGGGCCGCTCTGGGGCCTGCTGAGCGACCGGCTCGGCCGGCGCAAGCCGGTCCTGCTGGCCGGCGGGGTGCTCGGCCTGGCGGCGATCGGCGTGGCGATCTATGCGCCCGGCCTGCCCTTCGACGCCTTCCGGGTCTGCGTCTTCCTCGCCGGCTTCGGTGCCTCGGCGATGGTGACCGCGTTTGCGCTCGGGCGCGAGCACAACGACGCCCGTTCGGCCGGCACCGCGCTCGGCCTGATCAACATGTGCACGGTGCTGAGCGGCGCGGTGGCACAGCCTCTCATCGGCCTGCTGCTCGACCTGTCCTGGACCGGCGAGACGGTCAGCGGCGCCCGGGTCTACGCCGTGGCGGCCTACGAGAATGCCTTCCTGCTGCTGCCCGGCGCCTTCGCCGCCGGCCTCCTGATATGGTTCGCGCTGAAGGAAACCCGCGGCCGGCCGTTTTCCGAACCGGGTGCGGCCTGATCCTCCGGTCTGTGCGCCGCGCTCCCGGCTTCCCGATAGCCCTCCGGTATGGGCCGCCCTATACTCCGCCGGACGATGACCGAACCGGCCGCCGATCCCCGCCCGCTGTCCCAACGCGCTGCCGTCGCCCCCGCCGCGGCGGACGATCCGGCATGGCTGGACGGGCTGAACGACAAGCAGCGCGAGGCGGTGGAAAAGACCGGGGGCGCCGTCCTGGTGCTCGCCGGTGCGGGCACCGGCAAGACCAGGGCGCTGACCGTCCGCATCGCCCATATCCTCGCCACCCGGCGGGCCATGCCGTGGCAGATCCTTGCCGTTACCTTCACCAACCGGGCGGCGCGGGAAATGCGCGAGCGGGTCGGCCGGCTGGTCGCGCCCCTGCTCGGCCCGGAGGCGGCGGAAGACATCTGGCTCGGCACGTTCCACGCGCTCGCCGCGCGCATCCTGCGCCGCCATGCGGAGCTGGTCGGGCTGAAATCCAACTTCACGATCCTCGACCCGGACGACCAGCTCCGCCTCGTCAAGCAGGAACTGGAAGCCGCCGATCTCGATACGAAACGCTGGCCGCCCCGGCTGTTGCACTGGATGATCGAGCGCTGGAAGGACAAGGGCAAGGGGCCGGAGCAGGTCACCGCCGCTGAAGCCGGCGATTTCGCCGGCGGCCGGGCGGCCGAACTCTACGCCGCCTACCAGGACCGGCTCAGGAGCCTGAACGCCGTCGATTTCGGCGACCTGCTGCTGCACAACCTGACGGTGCTGATGCAGCACGAAGACATTCTGGCGAAATACAACGACCGCTTCCGCTACATCCTGGTCGACGAATACCAGGACACCAACGTCGCGCAATATCTCTGGTTGAGGCTGCTGGCCCGGAAGGACGGCAACATCTGCTGCGTCGGCGACGACGACCAGTCGATCTACGGCTGGCGCGGCGCCGAGGTCGAGAACATCCTGCGTTTCGAGAAGGACTTCCCCGGCGCTTCGGTCATCCGGCTGGAGCAGAATTACCGCTCGACCGCGCCGATCCTCGCCGCCGCGTCCCACCTGATCGCCCGCAACGACAGCCGCCTCGGCAAGACCCTGTGGACGGCCGCGGAAGGCGGCGACAAGCTCACCCTCACCGGCGTGTGGGACGGCGAGGAGGAGGCGCGCGGGATCGCCGACCGGGTCGAGGACCTGCAGCGCAAGGCCCACGCCCTGAACGAGATCGCCATCCTGGTGCGCGCCGGCTTCCAGACCCGCGAGTTCGAGGAGCGTTTCATCACGCTGAACATTCCCTACCGCGTGATCGGCGGCCCGCGCTTCTACGAACGGCTCGAAATCCGCGACGCCGTCGCCTGGCTGCGCCTCGTCCATTCGACCGACGACGACCTGGCCTTCGAGCGCATCGTCAACAAGCCCAGACGCGGGCTCGGCGACGCCGCGATACGCCAGTTGCACCGGCTGCGCGCCGATAAGGGCGTGTCCCTTTTCGAGGCGGCACGGGTGGCTGCGTCCTCAGGCGACCTGCGGCCCCAGGCCCGCCGTGCGCTCGACGGTTTCGTCAGCATGGTCGAACGCTGGCGCCGGTTGGCGGAAACCGCCTCCCATATCGAAGTTGCGGAGACGGTGCTGGACGAGAGCGGCTACACGGCGATGTGGCAGCAGGACAAGGGGCCCGACGCGCCGGGCCGGCTCGAAAACCTCAAGGAACTGGTCCGCGCGCTCGCCGAATTCGAGAATCTCGGCGGTTTCCTGGAGCATATTGCGCTTGTCATGGAAGCGACCGGGTCGACGGAGGCCGACATGGTCAACGTCATGACGCTCCATTCCGCCAAGGGCCTGGAATTCGATACGGTCTTCCTGCCGGGCTGGGAGGAGGGGGTCTTTCCGCACCCGCGTACGTTGAACGAGAACGGTATCGCCGGGCTGGAGGAGGAGCGGCGTCTCGCCCATGTCGGCCTGACCCGGGCGCGGAAGAACGTCCATATTTCCTTCGCCGCCAGCCGGCGCATCCACAACCAGTGGGCTTCCAACCTGCCGAGCCGCTTCATCGACGAGCTGCCGCCCGAGCATGTCGAGGTCGCGACCGAGCAGGGCCTCTACGCCGGCCGGCCGGGCGGGCAGGGCGCGCCGGTTTTCGAGGCCGGTCTTGCCGAGGCGGGCGGCAGGCGGCGCGCGGGCGGATTCGGGGCCGGCGGTTTCGGCGACGTCGGCGCCGGGCCGGGCAACCGGGACCGCTTCGACGACGGCTGGAACAACACCGCGCCGCTCGCCCCGAAATCCGGCGGGCGCCACGGCGGGCGCAAGCGCATCGCGCGCGACAGGCCCGTCATCATCGACGGCGAGGCCAACCTGATCCGCAGCGGCGGCGACAGCGCCTTCAGGCAGGGCCACCAGGTCCGCCACGAGAAATTCGGCAAGGGCGTCGTCAAGACGGCCGAGGGCGACAAGCTGACGGTGATCTTCGAAAGCGTCGGCGAAAAGAAGGTGATCGCAAGATTTGTCGAACCGGCATGAGATGCGTGCCGGACCGGTCGTAGCCGTGAAGACGCTCGCTGCGGCCGTTCTTTCGCTGGTTCTGGGATTTTCCGCCGCGCGGGCCGACGGCGTCGGGTTCCGGGACATTGCGGTCGAGGCCGGCGGCGAGCGGATGCCCGTGGCGGTCTGGTATCCGGCCGGCGTGCCGTCCGGGCGCACCGTCGAGGGGCCGTTCGCCATGGCGGCGACCCGAGAGGCGCCCCTCCGCGCCGGGCGCTTCGGCCTCGTCCTGATCTCCCACGGCACCGGCGGCGGGCGCTTGAACCATCGCGGCACGGCGATCCGCCTGGCGCTGGCCGGCTACATCGCGGCGGCGCCGGAGCACGCCGGCGACAGCTGGCGCGACAGCCGGTACAGCGGCACGGCGGCCAACTGGGTGCGCCGCCCGCGCCAGCTCGGCGCGGTTCTCGACCGCCTCCTCGCCGATCCGGACTTCGGCCCGCGCATCGACCGGAAACGCATCGCCGCCCTCGGCCACTCGGCCGGCGGCTACAGCGTGCTGGCGCTGATCGGCGGGCGGGCGGACATGACCGTCCTCGCGCGCCACTGCACCGCATTTCGCGACCGCGACCCCGTCTTTTGCAGCTATGGCCGGCAGGACGAAACGATCGACGGCAGGCTGCCGGACCTGTCCGACCGGCGGGTCCGGGCGGCGGTGGCGGTTGCGCCCGTCGGCGCGCTGTTCGGCCCCGGCGCCTTCGCCGGTGCCGGGGCGCGGGCGCAAATCCACCGCCTCGGCCGGGACAGGGTCTTGCGCAGGCCGTGGCACGCGGACAACATCGTGCGCCTGATGGGCGGCAGGGCGCGCCCGGTCGTGCACCCGGAGGCCCATCACTTCGCCTTCATCGCGCCCTTTCCGGCCGCACTGGCCGACGAGGTCGGCGAACCGGCGCGCGATCCGCCGGGTTTCGACCGCCGCGCCTTTCTCGCCCGGATCGACCGTCGGATCGTCGCCTTTCTCGGCGCGGCGCTGCCGAAGCCGTAACGATGACCGGACCGGCCGCCGGCGCTCCGGCAGCGGCCTCCGCCGGCCGCAGCGCATATGGGCGATTGCGCCGGCTGCGGGCTTCGTCCACTTTGGGCCGCATGATCGGGACGGCACTCCTCCTGTTGACGCTTCTTTGTGCGGCTGCGGCGCCGGCGCTGTCCGAGGAAAAGTCCCGGACGAAGGGGCGCGACGGGCTCACCATCGGCATCACCCAGTTCCCGTCGACCTTCAACCCGATGATCGATTCGATGCTGGCCAAGAGCTACATCCTGGCCATGGTGCGGCGACCGTTCGTCACCTTCGACCGGGAATGGAAGCTGGTCTGCCTGCTGTGCGAGACCCTGCCGACGGTCGAAAACGGCGGCGCGGAGGTCGTCACCTTCGACAAGGGCGAACTCAAGGGCAGGAAGGGGCTGCGCATCACCTGGCGCATCCGCAAGGGCGCGACCTGGGGCGACGGCCGCCCGGTCACGGTCGACGACGTCGTCTTCGCCTGGAAGGTCGGTCGCCATCCGCAGAGCGGCGTCGCCGGGCGCGAGCCGTTCCTGCGCACCGTCGCCATCGAGCGCATCGACGACCGGACCTTCGTCCAGGTCCTCGACAAGCTGCGCTACGACTACAACCAGCTCGTGCCCGACCCGATGCCCGCCCATCTCGAAACCGAAGCGTTCAGCGACCCGAAGGAGTACCGCCGGCGCACGGCCTACGACCGGGACCCGGCCAATCCCGGCCTCTATTACGGGCCGTACCGGATTGCGCGCATCGTCTCCGGCTCCCATGTCGAACTGGTCCCGAACGGGACGTGGTGGGGCGAAAAACCGTTCTTCGGGCGGATCGTCGTGCGCGTCATCGGCAACACGGCCGCGCTGGAAGCCAACCTGCGCGCCGGCGGGATCGACTATGCGGCCGGCGAACTCGGCCTGTCGCTGGACCAGGCGACCGGCCTGCGCCGCCGGGCGAAGGACCGCTACCGCTTCGTCTTCAAGGCCGGGCTGATCTACGAGCATATCGACTTCAACCTCGACAACCCGATCCTCAAGGACCGCCGGGTGCGCCGGGCGCTGGCCCACGGCATGGACCGGGAACTGATGAGCAGGCAGCTCTTCGGCGGCCTGCAGCCGGTCGCGCATACGAATATCAGCCCGCTCGACCGGGTCGCGTCGAAGGAGGTGACGACCTATCCGTTCGATCCGAAGAAGGCGGCGGCGCTGCTCGACGCGGCCGGCTGGAAGCGGCGCAGCGACGGCTGGCGCTACAACGCGAAGGGCGAGCGGCTGAGCCTGTCGCTGATGACGACGGCGGGCAACCGGGCGCGCGAGCAGGTCATGGAAATCCTCCAGGCCTACTGGCGGCGCATCGGCATCGATATCCGGCTCAAGACCCAGCCGGCCCGGGTCTATTTCGGCCGCACCGTCACCCAGCGCCAGTTCCCGGCCATGGCGATGTATGCCTGGATCTCGGCGCCGGAATCGAACCCGCGCGGCACCCTGCATTCGTCGGAAATCCCGACGGCGGACAACAACTGGTCGGGCCAGAACTTTCCCGGTTTCCGCAACGCCGAGATGGACCGGCTGATCGAACGGCTGGAAGTGACGCTCAAGCTCAAGGACCGCGTGCCGATCTGGAAGCGCATCCAGCAGATCTATGCCGCGGAACTGCCGGTCCTGCCGCTCTATTTCCGCGCCAACCCCTATGTCTTCCCCCGCTGGCTGAAGGGCATCCGGCCGACCGGGCACCAGTTCTCCACCACCCTGTGGGTCGAGGACTGGCACGCCGGAGCTGACGCGAAACGGCAATGAGCGCTTTCCTGATCCGCCGGGCGATGCAGTCGCTGGCGGTGATCGCGATCATGTCCTTCCTGGTCTACGCCCTGATCGGGCTGATGCCGGGCGACCCGATCGACATCATGATCTCGTCCGATCCGAAGCTGACGCCGGCCGACGCCGCCCGGCTGCGCGCGCTCTACGGCCTCGACCTGCCGATCGGCGAGCGCTACTGGAACTGGCTGAGCGCGGCGCTGGGCGGCGACCTCGGCTTCTCGCGCAGCCATAACCGGCCGGTGCTGGAGGTCATGGGGCCGCACCTGCTGCGCACCCTGCTGCTGATGGGCCTCAGTTTCGTCATCTCGGTCGCCATCGCCATCCCGCTCGGCGTCTGGGCGGCGGCGCGGCCCTATTCGGTGCGCGACTATGCGGTCAACTTGTTCAGCTTCGCCGGCCGTTCGGCGCCGCCCTTCTGGCTGGCGCTGATCCTGATCTTCGTCTTCGCGGTCTGGCTCGGCTGGCTGCCGGCCGGCGGGCTGGAGACCATCGGCAAGGGCGGCTTCTGGGACCGGCTGCAATATCTCGTCCTGCCGGTGCTGTCGCTGACGCTGCTCAACGTCGCCGGCTTCGCCCGCTTCGTCCGCGCGGAAACCATGGCCGTCATGCGCCAGGATTTCATCCGCACCGCGCGCGCCAAGGGCCTGAACGAACGCAGCGTCCTGCTGGGCCACGCCCTGCGCAACGCCATGATCCCGATCGTCACGATCGTTGCGCTGGATTTCGGCACCCTGTTCTCCGGCGCGCTGATTACCGAGACGGTGTTCGCCTATCCGGGCATGGGCAAGATGATCTTCGATTCGATCCTGGCCAACGATTTCAACCTCGCGCTGGTCGGCCTGCTGTTCGCCACCTTCGTGACGCTGGCGGCCAATCTCGGCGCCGACGTGGCCTACGCCGTGCTCGACCCGCGGATCGCCCTGCAATGAAGGCCGGCAACAGGATACCGGCAATGAGAACCGCGTCATGAGCGCGGCCGTCCTCAGCGCCGCGGCGGGCACCGCCGCCGGCCGGCGCGGCGGGCGCCGCCGCCGGGCGGGGGGGTTTTCACAACTCCGGGCCCACGCGACAAGAGGCCAGCTAGGTTGGCGGGGTCTGCGTGAAAAAAAAAATGGGGGGGGGGGGG
>VXNK01000056.1 GCA_009840595.1 Rhodospirillaceae bacterium
GACGTCCGGACGAATGGAAATCAGCCTGTGGCGAGCTGATACTCTCACACACTCAGCAGGCGGGCAGCCGGAACCGTGCGGAGTTCAGGAAGCCACCAGCCGTTCCAGCTCCGCTATGCGCAGGATCATCATCAGCGGCTCGCGCTCGGAGAACGGGCGGTAGCCGAACCGGACGTAGAACGCCTTCGCCTCCTCGTCGATGGCCTGCACGATGACCGCGCGGGCGCCGATCGTGCGGGAGGCCACGAGCGCCCGGCGACCGGCATCGAGGAGCAGGTCGGTGCCGAGCCGGTGGCCTCTGTAGTCCTCGTCCACGGCGAGCTGGCCGAGGAGGATGACCGGGATCGGATCGGGCATGTTGCGGCCGATCCGCGAAGACACCCGGTGCCGTTCCATGGAACTGGCGGCGAGGCTGTAGAACCCAGCCACCCGGTCGCCGTCGCAGGCGACATAGGTGCGCGCGCCGCCCCGGGCCTCGTTCAGCCTCGCCTTGCTCCGAAGCCAGGCGTCGAGGACGGGAACGCCCGAGGAGAACTGCGAAAGGTCGTGGCGGGGCGCGAGCGGTTCGGGCGGGTCTACCGGTCCCACTGGGGCGTGCGCGCGTAACGCGCCTTCACGGCGGGGTCGATCTCGACGGGCGCGTCGAGCGCGGCGACGAAATCGTCCCAGGCCTCGTCGTCGAGCGCAATGACGGG
Organism: Rhodospirillaceae bacterium; assembly: GCA_009840595.1. Taxonomy (GTDB): domain Bacteria; phylum Pseudomonadota; class Alphaproteobacteria; order Bin65; family Bin65; genus Bin65. Next base: position 696 of record VXNK01000056.1, read on the forward strand.
GCGTTCGTTGAGGATCTCGATCGCCGCCGCCTCGCTGGAGCGCAGCACGAACTCGGTGCGGCTGACGCCCCTGATGGCGGCCGCGCGGTCGATGACGGCGAGGCGTTCGCTCGACGTGCGCAGGTTCACCTGAGGCATGGCGGTCTCCTTTCGGTCAGTCGCGTGAAGCGACGGTTTCCAATATAGCAATTGCGTAGAAGAGCAGCAATCCACTGCCCATCCGCTGCCAGCGTCGGGCCGGCTGCGCAGCGGCGCGTCGATGCCATACGATGCGGCGGCGGTCTTCCTCCGCCCGACATTCCGCGCCCGCTCACGGCCAACTCCTACCTCCCGGCGCGGGCTCGCGCGAAACCGATGAGCGCGGCCGGGCCGGCTGTGGAGCGGTGCGGCGACTGGCCCTCTCCGGAAGGGCGGCGGTGGAAGGCGATGCCGGGCCGGCAGCGGAGCGCTACGATAGGCGGAAGCGTTGCGTAACAAATCCAGCGGCGGTTGACGAAGAAGGAAGGCGCCTGACGATGGTGGACGTGAACCTGAAGGTCCCGGCGCTCGAAAAGCTCGTGGATTACGCCGCCAGCGGCATCGGGGCGGTGGCGGGGTCGATGCTGGCGCCGTGGAAGGCGCGCAAGGAGGCGGAGGCCCGGCTCATTGAGGCCAGGGCGGACGCCGACAGCCTGAAGCTCATTGCTGACGCCCAGGCCGAGGCACGGAATTCCCTCGCCGCATCGGCTCGGGCAAGGCGTGAAGTGCTCGAAATCGACCGGGACGGCATCAGGCAGCGGATCGAGTTCCAGGAGGGCAAACGGCAGGCGAATATCGCATCCGTGATCCTGGAAGCCGCAGCCGAACTCGGCGAGAAGGAAGTCCCGGCTCAAGAGCCCGATCCCGACTGGACGGCACGGTTCTTCGATGGCGTTCAGGACGTCTCGTCGGAGGACATGCGAAAGATCTGGGCGAAAATTCTGTCCGGGGAAGTCGAGGGGCCGGGACGGACGTCGTTGCGCACACTTTCGATCCTGAGGGATATGTCGCAACGAGATGCGAAGGCCTTATCGGCCCTGACGGAATACCTGATTTCGGATTTCATCTTTGAAGACTGGATTGAGCCGGCAATCGTCATGGAGTTGAATTCTTCATTCAAGCTCCTTTTGCACACCGGTCTCGCATATCCCAATCACCCGCGCGTGGCCTCAATGAAGCATCTGGCGTTGGGGGATGATGGGGAATATGTCGAAGAATATTGCGGGCATGTATTGAGCGTGGAAGGCCCTCCGGGCGCCAGCATCGATCCCCTGAATCTTTCGATCACCGCTTTAACTCCTTCCGGAGAGGAGCTTGCTAGACTTTGCGGAATTGAACCGAATCGCGACTATCTTTCCCACTTTGCACAGTTCCTTGAGTCGCGTGATTGCAGGCTTCAGCTTGCTCCGATCGTTGCGCGGGAGTCCGGCGGGACGCTGCGCTTCGAGCGCGAGGCGCTTCGCACGATAGAACCCCGTTTGCGGCGGCAGAAGGGGAGCATCCGGTGAAGATCGCGTGGTATTCGGAGTTGAGTTTGGCGCAGGGACAATGCGGGCGATAAAGCGCCGGGCAGACTCCTACCCCGGTCTTGGCGGGGTCAGGCTCCATGCGTCGGGATCGAGCGTCTGCTCGGCGACCGGGACATCGAAGCCGCGGCCGACAAACAGTCGTCGAAGTCCCGGAAATCCGGATCGCGGGTGTCATCGGCGACGCTCCGCCGACGGCGCGCTGCGCTGCGGCTTCGCCGAAACCGGGGCGTCAGACGGGTTCGGCGGCGGCGATACGGAGCCGTCCGCCGTCGGCCGAGCGCGGATGGCGGACGACGATCTCGATGTCGCGCCCGAGCGTCGTCAGCAAGCGGAACAGGCGCTCCAGCGAGTACTCGCGGAAGTCGCCGCGCAGCAGCCGCGACACGTCAGGCTGGGACAGGCCGAGCAGCCGCGCGGCCTCGGTCTGGGTGATGCCGCGGGCGCGCACGATGTCGTCGATGCGGCTCACCAGCTCGGCCTTGACAAGGTGGGCGTCGGCATCGGGTAAGCCGAGATCGGCGAAGACGTTGCCGCTGCCGCGCTCCACGGCGGTGTCTGTGGGTTCCATGGCGTCAGTCTCCACTATGGGTGTCTCGGTAATGCCGCTCGGCGGCCTGCAATCGGCGGCGCACCAGGTCGAGCTCCCGTCTCGGGGTCGCGATGCCGCGCCTCGCCTTCTTCTGGAAGGCGTGCAGGACATAGACGGCGGTCTCGAACCGGACCGTGTAGACGGCCCGGAAAGTGTCGCCGTCGTGGCGCGAGACGACTTCCAGGACGCCGGCGCCGAACCCCTTCAGCGGCTTGGCGTCGCGGTGCCGGCGTCCGAGCTGGGCGCGGTAGATCGCGAACCCCATGCGGTGCTGCACGGGGTCCGGGAAGCGTTTCAGATCCGCCTTGCTGGAGCCGACCCATTCGACCGATTTCAACATCTCGCTGTCGATTCCGCATTATAGGGAATTCGCCATACCTTACAAGCAGGCGGCGTTTCAGTGCCAGGCATCGCTCTCGGGATCGTCGTCTTCGGCGCGCATGGAGGCGGCGACCATGGCGGTCCAGGCCTCGCGGTCGTAGCCGAGCCGCCGGTTCAGCTTGTCGCAGATGTTCAGGGCATCGTCGAGGGTGAGCGTGACCAGGGCGGTCGGCACATGGCCGGCGAGGCCTTCGATGACGATCCTGATCTGCTGCACCTCGGTCTCGACGTCATAGGCGGGGCAGAAACAGAAGTCCGGTTCGTCCGGCAGCGTCTGGGCGGTCATGACGGCGTTCTCCTTTGTCGGGAAGGCGGGCCAGCGCGTCGGGACTGTCTATCCCGCACGCGCCGGCGACGGAAGCGGCGGCGGCCGGGCCGGCTATACGGATGCCGGCCGGCAGCACTGGCAAGGATCAGGCGGCGAGCGGCCAGCGGTCGAGGATCCGTTCGACGGCGCCGGCATTGGGCGCGAATATCCGGGCGCGGAAGGAGACGATCTCGACCGTGCATCCCATGCGCCTGAGTGCGGGCAAGTCGGTGTCGGCCGGCCCCTCGATCTCGATGCGGTCGGCGCCCATGAGGCGGCGGCGCGCGAGACGCCAGCCATTGGCAAGCGCGAGCGCGTTGCCCCGGCTCATGACGGCCTCGAACGCTTCCGCGCCGGTCATGGCGGGACCGCCGTCGAGGCCGAAGCCGGCGCGCACGGACCGGACCTGTTCGGCGTCGAGCACGCGTCCGATCAGCGCCGTGCCGCAATCCGCCGCGAGCCGGCGCACGCGCATGTTCTCGGCCGGCAGGCGGTCCCAGACCGGCAGCAGCAGGCCGGTGGCGAGCCAGAAGCGGGACTCGCGATGGCTCGGCAGCTCGTCGATCTCGTGGTCCCAGAGCATCCGCCAATGCCGATCGTCGGTGCGCCCCCAGTTGGAGGCGGTGAACTCGGCCTGCGCCATGCGCTCGCGCGCGGCGGGACGGATCAGCTGCACGCGCTCCTGCACGCCGCCGTCATCGAGCATGCGCGACGGCGCGGGCAGCAGCACGGCGGCACGCTTCGAGCGGGTGTTGACCACGAGGCGCGGCTGTCCGTCGGGACCCGGATCGCGTTTGCCGATTTCCAGCGCGGCCTCGGCGGTCAGCGGCTCCAGCCTGTCGCGGCGGACGATCTCGACCAGCTCGGTGGCCGCTCCGGTGCCGGGATGCTCGTAGAGCGTCTCCCGGCCGGCGACCCGGAGCGAGTCGGCGGTGACGGTCTCGACGCCGACCTCGTAGCTGCCGGCCTCGATCGCGGCTTCGATATTGGCGGCGATGCGCTCCTCCAGCTCGGCGAAGAGCTGGTTCTGCTCGGCGATGGGTAGCGCCAATAGCCGGTTGAGGAACTTCGGCATCGGCGGCAGCTCGTCCTTGAGCCCGCCCTCATGGACGATCTTGAGGCCGGTCGACTCCTGGAAGCGTTCGACGTTCCAGCCCTCGATGCGCCCGCGCCAGAGCGCGCTGTAGAACTGTCGCAAGGCCGCCTTGGCATAGGCGCTTTCGAGATTGTCGCTCTCGCGGAACAGCGCGGCGTCGCTGCCGCCCATCGCGGTCTGGCTGTCGCGCTGACCGCGGGTGATGGCGCCGAGCGAGTCGAGCCTTCTGGCGATGGTGGCAATGAAACGGCGTTCGCCCTTCACATCGGTGGTAACGGGCCGGAACAGCGGCGCGGAGGCCTGGTGGGTGCGGTGGGTGCGGCCGAGTCCCTGGATCGCCTGGTCGGCGCGCCAGCCCGGTTCCAGCAGGTAGTGGATGCGCCGCTCGGTGTTCCCGCAGGAGAGGTCGGCGTGGTAGCTCCTGCCCGTGCCGCCTGCCATCGAGAACACCAGGATGCGCTTCTCGCCATCCATGAACGCCGCGGTTTCGGCGAGATTGGCGGAGGCCGGCCGGCTGCGCAGCGCCAGGCGCTCGCCCTTGGCGTCCGTGATCCTGAGCACGCGGCGCGAGCGTCCGGTGACCTCGGCGACGGCCTCGTGCCCGAAACGCTGCACGATCTGGTCGAGCGCCGTCGGCACCGGCGGGAGCGCGGCCAGCTTCTCGATCAGCGCATCGCGTTGTTCCTCGGCCTCCTTGCAGATGACGGGGTTGCCCTCGGCATCCCTCGCGGGCCGGCTCATCAAATTGCCGTCGTCGTCGGTGAACGGCTCCTGCAATTGGACAGGAAAGGCGTGCATCAGGAAGGAGAGAATCCCGTCCCGGGGCGTGAGGTCGATATTGAGGTCGTCCCATTCCGACGCCGGGATCTCCGAAATGCGCCGCTCCATCAGCGCCTCGCCGGTGGAGACCAGCTGGATGACCGCAGAGCGTCCGGCTTCGAGGTCGGCCTCGACGGCGCGGATCGTCGAGGGGCATTTCATCCCGGTCAGCAGATGGCCGAAGAAGCGCTGCTTGGTGCCCTCGAAGGCCGACAGGGCCGCCGACTTGGCGTTCCTGTTGAGCGTCTCCTCGCCCTGGACGATGCCGGTCGCCGCGAGCGCTGCCTCGATATTGGCGTGGATGACCTTGAAGGCGCCGGCATAGGCGTCGTAGATGCGGCGCTGCTCGGGGCTGAGCGGGTGTTCGAGGATGTCGACCTCGATGCCGTCATAGGCCAAGGCTCTCGCCTGGTAGAGACCGAGCGCCTTGAGGTCGCGGGCGACCACCTCCATCGCGGCGACACCGCCCGCTTCCATGGCGGAGACGAACTCGACGCGGGTCTCGAACGGCGTCTCCCCTGCGGCCCACAATCCGAGCCTGCCGGCATAGGCCAGGCCCGGCAGCGTCGTGGCTCCGGTTGCGGAGACATAGGCGATGCGCGCATCCGGCAGCGCGTTCTGCAAGCGCAGCCCGGCGCGACCCTGCTGGGACGGCTTGGTCTCGCCGCGCTCGGACTTCGACCCCGCCGCGTTGGCCATGGCGTGCGACTCGTCGAAGACGATCGGACCGTCGAAAGCGTGACGGTCCTCCTCGTCGAGCGAGCCGGCCAGCCATTCGACGATCTGTTCCAGCCGCGACGGCTTACCTTGCCGGGACGGCGAGCGCAGCGTGGCGTAGGTGGCGAAGAGGATGCCGGCGTCGAGGGGGATCTCCATGCCCTGGCGGAAATTGCCGAGCGGGATGACGTCGCTCTCCAGTCCGCCCAGCGCCGTCCAGTCGCGGCGCGCGTCCTCCAGCAGCTTGTCGGACTGCGACAGCCAGAGGGCGCGCTTCCTGCCGCGCAGGCGGTTGTCGAGGATGATCGCGGCGACCTGCCTGCCCTTGCCGCATCCGGTGCCGTCGCCGAGCATCCAGCCCCGGCGGAAGCGCACCGGCTCCGAGAGCGTCTCGCCGTCGCCAGTGACGAAGGACGTGTCGATCTCCTCGCCTTCGTCGCCGTCCTCGCGGCAGCGGTGGACGGTCTCCCACTGGGAGCCGATGCGGTATTCGGATGCCAGGCGCCGGGCATGGGCCTCGCCCGCCAGCACGACGCTCTCGATCTGGGCGTCCGACAGCAGGCCATCGGTGACGACGCGTTCGGGCAGCATCGGGCGGTAGGCCGGCTCCGGGTGCGGCACGGCGGCCATGGCGGCGGACTGCACCAGCGGCGTCGGATGCTCGACCGCGCCCGGCACCCGCACCACGCCCGGCCGCCACGGCGCGTAGGGGCCGGCATTGTTGGCGGAAGGATCGACGGCAGCGGGCTCGACCGCGCCGGTCTCCACGGCCAACTCGGAGACCGGCCCCCAATCGTGAGCCTGCCGGGTCTCGGGCGTCGATGCGGGCCTGGGACCCCGGCGCGTTGCCGGCTTCGGTGCCACCGGCTTGCCGAACAGGTCGCGCGCGGGGCCGGCCGGGACCGGCGCGGGCGCTATCGGCTGCCGTGCCGGAACCTGCGAAATCACCGCATCGAGCAGCTCGGCGGCGTTCGCGGCGCGGGCGGCGCGGTCGACCCCGGATCCCGTCCGGGGCAGGCTCCCGGATCCCGTCCGGGGCAGGTTCTCGATGCCCGGCTTGTCGCTCCGCTCCAGCACGGTGAGGCGGGTGTCGAAGCCGGTGCCGCGGCGGGCGTAGGCGCGGCCGTCGATCGCCATGGTGAAGACGCAGCGGGCGGGCATATCGCGCGGGCCGCGCCCGTCGAGGCGCGCGAAGGCCTTCGTCCATGCTGCATCGCCCGGCACGCAGTAGGCGGAGGTGATCGCGACCAGGCGTCCGCCGGTTGGCAGCATCGAGACCGCCGAGCGGACATGGCGCAGATCGGCGTCGTGGCTGATCCGGTCGACGCCCGGCGTCGCGGAGAAGGGCGGGTTCATCAGCACGACGGTCGGGCGGACGTCGCGCAGCCGGTCGGCGATGGACTCGGCGTTGAACGCGGTGACGACCGCCTGCGGAAACAGCCGCGTCAGCAGCCTGGCGCGGGTCTGCGCGACCTCGTTGA
>VXNK01000082.1 GCA_009840595.1 Rhodospirillaceae bacterium
AGTTGAAGGAATGCGAGGACAGGGGGATGGATGTGTACGTTCCAATCCCCACGCACTTGCAGTGCAAACGACCAAGGCCGCGATCCCTGTTTGCGTTGGAGTTATTATCGTTTGCAAACAACGGGTTACGACTTCAACGGCCAGCCTCTCCTTTCCCTTCCGAACCTCCGATCCTCGCCACGTTCAGGACACGATCCTATAGCGAGCCCGCCGGAATTCAAAGCCCGGAACATGTCGCATCGTCCGGCGCGCGGCGCTGAATCCTCAATGCGCACCTGTTCCCCCAGGCCATGGTCCTCCACCTTCACCACCAGGCGCCCCGCAATCCGGTCGGCCTCGAAGCGTATGCACGGGGAACGCTACTCCCTCCTCGTATCGTGGCGGGACGGCGTGTTCGTTCCACGCCGCCGGTAGTTCCTGGCCAGTCGCACGCAGGCCCAGGCCGCCGCCTCACCGGCGGGCGATGGCTTCGAACCCGACGCTGTGCTCTGGCTCCGCCCCGTCGCTCTCCCTGCGCGTGGCCTTGAGGCCGAAGGAGAGGTCGGGCGCGGTCGCGGCTTCCGGTGTGAGCCGCCAGCCGACGGTGTAGTCGCGCGCCGCCGTGGCGAGCCCGAAGCCCACATGCGGGCTGCCGGTGAACCGCCCGCCGAGCACGGGCAGGCCGTAGGCCGCCTCCATCGCCCAGCGCGAGGTCGCCTCGCCGCTCCCCGTGCGGTCCTCCAGCGGGGCGGGGGTAAACAGCGCATCCAGGCCGCCTTGCGATTGACCGCCCCAGTCCTGGGTGAGCGTCAGCGACGGACCCCGCTTGGTCGCCGGGGCCGGGTCGTATGACAGAGAGGCCGAATACCCCCGGTCCTCCAGGTCGTCGTTGCCGTGCGCGATCAGCGTGCGGCCCGAGAGATCGAGCGAGAGACCCAGCCTCGGATCGACCCAGGCGATGCCGCCGCCGAGCTCGACCCCGAACCCGGTCTCGGCGTCGCCCCCGTCATGGCGCGCGCCCACCTCCAGCTTCGGCGTCAGGTGGCCGCCCTCTTCGAGGGCGACGCGGTAGCTCCCCTCCAGCCCCAGCCGCAGCCGGGTCACGTCGGACTCCGACGCCGCCAGATCGCGCGTCTTGTCCGAGGTCGTGCGCGCCCACAAGGCGTCCGAGGTCACCGCCAAAGCGGGACCGGAGCCTTCCTTCGGCGGCGCGATCACGTCGCTCCTCAGACCCAGCGCCGCCATGGTCCAGTCGATATCCGTGTTGATGGTTTCGTCCCTGCCCGTTTTCAGCGTCACCTCGCCCGTGCCGTAGCCCGCCGCGCCCCAGAGCTTCAGACGCTCCGAAGCCTGCAACGCCGCATAGGGCACCGCCGCCGTCAACGAAGCCTCGACATCGCCGTCGCCGCCGGTGTCGGCATAATTCCCTTCGGACGAACTCTGGGTCAACGCGAGCCCGACCAGCCAGTTGCCGCGCGCATAGTCCGCGCCCAGCATGCCGGTGGTCACCGTGCCGTCGAGGCGCATGTCGGTCCCGTCGCCCCGTTCGACGCCCTCGAAGCCCGACTGCGCCGCCCGGCCCCAGAAGGCAAGGCTGCCGCCCGAGCCGTCCTGCTGCCCGGTCAGCGAGAAGGACGATCCCAGCAGCGCCTCGCGCGCGGTCATGGTGCGGGACTCGCCGAGGCTATGGCCATTGCCGAAAGCCTGCCCCCGGAACAAGCCCGAGACAGGCTCCGGACCCGATCCGGCGTCGTGAGAGCCGGCACCTAAGCGGTCGTCGTGCGCGCCGAAGCCGCGCGCCAGACCGGACAGCGCCAGCGGTCCGCCGCCGCCCGCGGCCGAGCCTGTCCCGGACTGCGATCCGGGGGACCCCGATCCGGGATCGAAGCCCAGCGCCTGACCGGCGATGGCGCCGTGGACGCCGGGCGCGCGGTCCGACCCCACGCGCCCTGCGATGCCGTCCAGCGCCTGCTCCGCCACCGTGCGCCCGAACCGCGCCAGCCACGCGGCGGGCATCAGGCCGTCGTTGGTGATGGTGATGAGGCCGCCTGTATCACTGATACCCACCTGATCTGTGATACGCGCAGACCTTCCTTTCTTGTAGGCTACGCGCAAAACCGGTGTGGCTTGCGCTGTCTCGCCGCCGTCATCATGGCGGTCACGAAAAGCCTGGATGTATGTCTTGTTGCCACGAATGGTGTCACTGGCACCACCTGGACCACAGAAAGCGAAGGAGCGTCCCCGTGCGAAGTAATCATAATACTTCCGTGCAGTGCCATCCTCGATGTCAATGGTGCCGACAAAGCAGTCGTCGGGGCCGGCGCCAATAGCCGAGACATGCATGGCGCGTGTTTCACCCTCAGGTACGACAACGTTGCTCAGTTGCAACTTGATGGCCTTGGTGTCGTTGGCATCAGCGACCGCCGTCACGACGATCGTTCTAGGCGTGACGGTCGGTGGTGGCTCACCCGCAAAATCGTTATAAGACGACGGACTGAGGCCGATAAGATCGAACTTCATTTTCTGTCCGACAGTCAAGGATACCCCGCAAATCTGAGTCGTATCTTTGTCAATCGAGACAACATCATCTGAAAAATCGGTATGGAGAACGGTCGATCCATCCGTGTCCAGATGGGTATGTCGTGTCTTGAGGGACACTTGACTTTTCAGGATTCGGCTTGCTTTGATGTTGACGCAAACCTTGCCATCCGTGTTCCGCACCGCACTTGTCTCGCCTTCAAGCGTGAAGGACAAGTCCGCGAATTTCTGGTCATAAATGGCGAAGGCTGCCGATCCCCTGAGATCGAACGGAAGCCCGTATTTTCCACGGTTCACATTTTTGGCGTCAAGAACAAAGATGGGGTCGAACTCGATGTAACGTGTGGGTTCGTTATAAACACCGTCATTTAGGGCTGCCAGAGATAGCTGCCATCCCGAAGATGTTTTCGCCTTTTCAAGATCAACAACCGACCAGTTTTGCGTATCATGCTTGGGAACGACGGTGCCATCGGGATAGCGAAGCTCAAAATCATCCCCGAGAACAGCCGTCTTTCCTTCTCCTTCAAATATGGTAGGGTGTCTGTGTCTCAATGTTAGGGTTTTCAGACCATCGGCACCTGTACTCTTGGGGACAAGCTTGATATTGAGTGCAGATGTCTGGTTTTCATCGACATGTTGGAGCCTACTTGGTCCCAACTCGACATAGGTCTCTCCGGGGTGCTTGTCGTTGTCCCTGATGCGCACCGTTCCCCGCGCACTGGCCCCCGATTTCAGACTGACGCCCGTGGGCAGATTTGTTGTATCAATGTCGATGTAGAATTCTTCTTCCTGCTCCCAAATATCGTCGTCGTTCAATTGTATTTCTATCGTTGCCGTTTGATTGCCTTTCTTGAAATAGAAATTCCCGCTCAAGCCGGAAAACTGGATACCTTGTTCCTGTTCTTCGTTGGGAGCGGGCGCAAAATCCTTCTCGTGTAGGGCTGTTCCGCTCACAAGCGTAACTGGGATGCTGATCGGATTGCGTGGCGGTTTGGACAGTTTCAGGACCGGCTCCGATGGGCCGTTTTGTTCATTGACATATGTTGGATTGGCAGCAAAAAAGACTTCATAGGTCTCAGCTTTCTGCGCATCCCGGACATAGGCTTGTTTTTCACTGACGGTCGTGTCGGCCGAGATTGGGATGGCTTGATCGGCACAGATGACGTCAGACCGAGTGGTGCCGTCTCGCATGAGACAGTTTGAAGAGTTTGAGGCAACCGGGGTTCCAAGTGCCACCGTGACGGTTTCATCCACGGAATTGGCATCGGCTTTCGGCGTGGCATTGATCTGAAACGCGTTTCTGCCATCTGTGCCGAGAGGCCCGCGAAGGACCATCGTGTGCCCGTCGAAGCTCACCTTGCTTGGATCGCTGACATAACTTCCTGAATGCAAAGACAGGTCGAACCCGGCATCGTATCCTGAAAAGTCAATCGGCAGCCGAACAGTATGTCCCGCAGGAATTGATACGTCTGTGTTATTCCAGCTAATTGCAACTGCTGGTTCCGTAGACCCTCCTTCGACCCAAATTGCGTCGTCGATATATCTTTCCCGCTTCTGGCCGTTGACGTAGTAGATCACTTTTCGTCTTTCGGTCACGCGACCCGTCACATTTTTCAACGTCCAATGGATTCCACGATTCGCCAGCGGAACTCCTCCCGCCACGCCGACATCAACGTTCAGCGTGCGGCTCGTCGGCCAGTGGGCGTGGTTCTGCCCCGACCCGCCAGTGTTATTGTTCCCGCCGCCATACACGCTGACCAAATCGATCTTGTATGGCGTATAACGGCCATACACCAACGGCAGAGTATGAGTGCCCTTGAGGTGCCCGCGCCACAGCGTAATCATGTGATTTTGGGAAACTTCACGCACCCCGGCGCCGTGTCCGATGTCCGGGCACAGCTTGTCCGATCGAGTGCTGGTCGTGTGGCACAGAACGCCCGTCTTCGGGGCCGTCAGCCGGACCGTGACGTTGATCCGCTTGATCGGGCAGCCGTGCTCGCCAACCTCTCTGGTGTCATAGACCGGTCTTGAGCATTGTCCGCCGCCGAAGCCATTGCCGCCACAATCAAACATTTCCTGGCCGACGATCTTCCGCCCCCGCGCCGGAACGTCCGGGTCGTAGCCGACGCTGTAAAGCTCCAACTGGACCTTTTCGCCTTCGGAGACTCTCGGGTTCAGCACCCGCCAGCCAAGCTGGATCGGGTGCGTGTTGTAGTACCGCTGCGTCCACCTTCCCTGGTCCTGCCACAGCGCGGCCGGCGTGCAGCGCTCCTTGGGCGGATAGTCGTGCGCCGCCGCGTGCGCCGGTGTGCCGTAGACCGACAGGCCCAGGGCGACCGCAAGGAAAAATGTTGCTGCGAGATGTTTCCCGTGCCCCCTTCCAGCAAGCCGGAAGCATGTTCCCGGCCCGCTCCGCTGCAAGCCGAAGATCGAGGGTAGGGGAAGGCCGGGGTCTCGGTCAGACGCGCTGCGCGGCGACCGCAGCCCCGGCAGGCAGGGCGCACTCACGGCGCTCGGCGCTCGGCGCTCGGCGCTCGGCGCTCGGCGCTCGGCGCTCGGCGCTTATTGTACAGCGTTATACGGCGACACCAGCCGGCGATGTCAAGCCACGACCGCCGGGTTTCCCCGAGAGGCGTGCGGCCACACACCGGAGCCGCGCCGGGCAGGACAAGCCTCGCCGGACCCGAACACCCACCACCACTCCGAACGTCGCGCATCGCTCCCGCCTCCCGATCCTGGCAGGAAGTCGCATGCACCGCGGTCTGGTCGCTCTGGCAAACTCCGTGTAGCGTTAGGTTTGTTCTGGCATTCCCTGCTTGCGGAATCCGCAGGCGCGCCCGCGGCGCGCGCCTCGACCTGCTGTGGCCTTGGAGACACCCTACCGTACATTTCGCCCTGCGGCAACTTTTTCCGTGCGTTTTTCACGCCGCCATCCGCATCCCCAACGCCCCACGGCCTCGCATGGCGGTCCCCGTCGTCATCGCCGGTGCATCGCGCTCGCGGGATTAGCGCTTGCCGGGCAGCGCTGCGGTTCCTATGGTTCCGCCATGTCAGAGGCCATCGCGTTCGATACCCACCGCTTCGTCAAGCGCCTGACCGACTGCGGCTTTACCGAGCAGCAGGCCGAGACGCTGGCCGACGAGCAAATCGCCCTGCTCAACGGCAACCTCGCGACCAAGGCCGATATCGAGGCCCTTCGGCAAGAGACGAAGGCCGCCATAGAGGCGTCGAAGTCCGACCTGATGAAATGGCTGGTCGGCTTGCTGATCGCCCAGGGCGGCCTGATCGTCGCCCTCGTCAAGCTCTTATGAGGCCGCAGGAGTCAAGCTCCCGTCTTGGGCATGGAGTGATTTCTACGGCTCTGTCCACGACGGAGCTTTCGTCCGCAAGCGAGTTACGACTATTGCATGACCTCCCTCGCCTTGGTCGGCAGGACGATAGCGGTACTCTCGCCGGGTCGGAACGCTTGCTGCACAGGTCGCGCCTCACGTGTGCGCGTACCAAACTCTTATCCGGGCGGTCGCCGGCGATGCTTTGCCGGAGCCGTCCCTCGATCCCACTTGCTGCGGGCGCAGCGTTCCGGAGGCGGGGCCCTTCTACTGTTCGGCATCTTGCAGCCCAACTTGACCGCGGCCACTCGCCACCCGGCCCAGCACCGGCCGCGTCCGGCCGTACTGGAACGTTACGGTCTCGCGATCAGGCGAACTTGGCGCCAGATGGCACAAGACCGGTCTCACTGAACCGCCACAGGGCTATGAGGAGCTTGCGGGCCAGCGCCACAACCATGACCCGGCGGATGCGTCCTCGTGCTCCGGCAGTGCGCTCGACGAACCACTTGCTGAGGGAGCTTTCCGGCTGAAAGCGCAGCCACCGCCATGCTATCTGGATGATCTGAGCCCGGATCCAGGCCGGGCCGTCACCGCCGATCCCCTGGTCCCGTTGGGTGTCGCCACTTGCCCACGGAGTCGGCGTCAAGCCAACCCAGCTCGCGAGTTCGCGCCGATTGCGGAAGCCGCGGTAGAAGATTTCATGCGTGAGCAGGGTCGCGTCGTTCGGCCCGATCCCCTTCAGAGCAGCGAGCGTTGCGATCTTCGCCGATGCCTGTTGTTCACTTCCCTGCGGGGCATCCCCAACCCTGATCGACTCTCCGGACTGCGCTGCCGCGTCGCGTTCGGCCTCGACTTCCGCGACCTGGCGCAGGACAAGCGCCAGGCGCTCTGCAAGGCGCAGGACCTCTCGTCGGGCCTTCGGCGGGAACGCCTCCCCGTATGCGGTCGTCGCTTTGGAGAGCTTCTCCTTGAAGTCCCCAGCGCGAGGCTCCAGGTCAAAGATGCCGTGCAGCTTGAGAAGCCCTTTGATCGAGTTCGTCAGCGATGTCCGTTCCTTGACCAGGCGCCGACGCTCACGGATCAGACGCTTTCGGTCCTCTTCCTCCACGCTCGGCACCCGCACGCGGCTCAGTACGGCAGCGTCGCCCCGGTCGTGCGCCAACAGCGCACGTACCATCTTCTTCGCGTCGATCCGGTCCGTCTTGCGTTGCTTCGCCTTCCGGTTCACCAGAAGGCTCGCAGGGTCGAGGACAATCATTTCGACGGGCATGGCTCGGTCCAGCCAACGAGCCAGCCAAAAGCCCTCGTAGCCAGCCTCGTAGCAGCACAGGATGCGCACCTCCCGTTCGAGCGTGCGTTCCGCTTTGGCTTGATGATCCTCGATCAACCCCTTGAGGCCCTCGACGTCCGCCGCACCGATCGAATGCAATCCGATCCGCTCGCCCAAGGGGCTCTTCAGACCGACCACCCAAGACTTCCGGCTGATCTCGACCGCGACATACAACGTGCTATGTTCCGCGACGACCGGCGCCACGATTTCGTTCTCTGAAGGCATTCGCATCTCCTGATGAGGTTTCCAACACCGACACCGTAGCGCCGGTCTTTGAAGCGTGCCTCATAGGATCTGCTGTAGCGGTCGCTACGGCGTTCAGTCCGCCGGGGCGCGACCATGGGCCGGTGTCTTATAAACATATGCCCCTGCAGACGATCATACGCCGGTAGA
>VXNK01000164.1 GCA_009840595.1 Rhodospirillaceae bacterium
CGGGGCCCGCGGCCCGTCTCCTGGGCGCCCGCCCGCTGTTCTATTCCCGGCCCGCCTTAGTACGGGCGGGCCCCGCCCCGCCGCCCGGCGCCGGGCGCGAACTCGAGAAACCGGCGGATCCGGTCGCCGCGCCCCGCAGGCGCCGCCCGCCGCAGCCGGTCGAAATGCCCGCCGTCCATCGCTAGGATCAGGTCGAACCGGTCGAAATCGGCGATAGCGGCCTGCCGGGCGCGCTGGCCGGAGAAATCGTAGCCGCGCCGCTCGCCGGCGGCGCGCGCCCGCGCATCCGGCGGCTGACCGACATGGTAAGCGTGGGTGCCGCAGGAATCGATCGCCACCGCATCGCCCAGGCCGGCCGCGTCCGCCATACGGCGGAGTACGGCCTCGCCGGTCGGCGAGCGGCAGATGTTGCCGGTGCAGACGAACAGAATGTTCATCCGAAGGCGCTACAGGTGCGAACCGCCGCCGTCGACGGTCAGCGACTGGCCGGTCAGGAAGCCGGTCTGGGGCGAGGCCAGGAACAGGATGCAGCCGATCAGGTCGTCGGGCGTTTCCGTCCGCTTGAAGCACTGGCTCTGGGCGAACGCCCTGAATCCTTCCGCCGTGGTCGTTTCGCGCGGGATCTCGGTCATGGTTGCGCCGGGCAGTATGCAATTTACTGCAATGCCAAAATCGCCCAATTCCCGCGCCATCGAGCGCGTCATGCCGATCACAGCGGATTTTGATGCAATATAATGCAGGTATCGGTCGCGCCCGCGGTTGACCGCGGCCGACGAGACGTTGATGACCCGGCCCCAGCCGGCTTCGCGCATGGCCGGCACCACCGCCCTGGTCGCCAGCATCGTGCCGGTGACGTTGACGTCGAGCACCTGGCGCCATTCGTCGAGCGGGATGTCCCAGAACGGGCGCATCTTCAGGGTCGAGAAGATCGCGGCGCAGTTGAACAGGATGTCGATCCGGCCCCGCGCACGCAGCACGGTTTCGGCCAGCGCTTCGACCGAGGCCGGGTCGGTAACGTCGGTCGCGACCGCCAGCGCGGCCGGGCCGATCTCCGCGACCACCGCCGCCCCCTTGTCGCCCTTGACGTCGGCGATCACGGGCAGCGCGCCGCAGGCCGCGAAGGCATGGGCCGCGGCCCGGCCGATGCCCTGGCCGCCGCCGGTGACGATGGCGACCCGGCCTTCCAGGCCTCCGATTTGCGGGCCGCCGCCCGCCGGGCCGTCCGGGTCAGGCACAGAAGCCTCTTGCGTTCAGCCAGTCGATGCAGGTGTCGGCCGCTTCCTGCAATTTGTCCTTCTGGCCGAGATAGTAGTGGGTGGCGCCCTTGATCACTTTCATCGTCTTGTCGGCGCTGCCGGCGGCGGCATGGATCATGCCGGTGTGGGGCTGCGGCACCGCATCGTCGGCCGAATTTTCGATCGCCAGCAACGGCACGCCGACCGTGCGCGCGCATTTCTCGCCATGGGCGTTGGTATCGTCCGGCGACCACTGGCTGAGCCAGGCGCGCAGGGTCGAGAAGCGCCCGATTCCGACCGGGCCGCTGTTCACGGTCTCCGGCACGCCGAGATAGCAGGCGCCTGGCTTGCGGTCGTTCGGGTCCAGCGCGGGGTCGAGGAAGCGCGGCTCGGCCATCGTCCGGTGGGTGATCAGGCTGCGCTCGACCTCGTTGCCGCCGCGCTTCTTCAGGTCTTCGAGCATCTGGCGGACATACGCCGTCTTGCGGCGCATCCTGGCGAGCTGGGCGGCGCGGAAGCGGGCGATATAGTCGGCGCTGTAGGGCGGCCGGTTCGGATTATCGGGATCGTAGAGGTCCAGTTCCGGGTCGCGGTTGTCGGGATCGTTCTCGTCGCGCACGGACGGGTCGATCCAGTCGGTCAGCACCACGGCGCGGGACAGGTGCGCGGCCTGGAAAATGAGCGCGTCGGCGGGAACCAGTCCCGCGGCGGTCAGGTCGTAGGGGTCGCCGGCCGGCGTGTGGGTGATCGTCGGGTTCTCGGCCTGGGACTGGTAGAACAGGGAAAGCGAGCCGCCGCCGGACCAGCCGACCAGCACGACCTTGTCGTAGCCCCAGTCCTCCTTCGCGTGCCGGACCCAGGCGCCGAGATCGGCCGCGACCTTTTCCATGATCAGCGCCGTATCGTTCTTCGGATAGCGGCTGGCGGCGCACAGGACATGGACGCCGTGCCGCGCCATCGCCCGCGGCATGGG
Source organism: Rhodospirillaceae bacterium (assembly GCA_009840595.1). Taxonomy (GTDB): domain Bacteria; phylum Pseudomonadota; class Alphaproteobacteria; order Bin65; family Bin65; genus Bin65. Next base: position 2,209 of record VXNK01000164.1, read on the forward strand.
CAGGAGCTGGAGCGTCGAGGCCGGATGCATGTAGACGAGCAGCGTGTCGGAGGGCCGGCCTTCCGGCAGGAAGCGGATGCCTTCCAGGTTCACCGCGCCGTGGCTGCCGGCGAAGCCGTAGGTCTCGGTAAACTGGCTGGTCTCCGCATAGGAAATGTGCGCCCATTCGGCCTGCCAGGTGAAGGTTTCGCGCGCCATCGTTGCCGTTTCCCGCTCCCGTTCGTCGTCCGCCATCCATGCCCGCGCCCGCCGCGCCTGTAAAGGGCCGGCGGCGTCTGCACCGGCGCCCGCACCGTCGCCGGGCGGTACTTGATCGGCGCCGGCCGTTCGGCTTTATAGGCGGGTCGCTATCGCCGGGAGCCCGCCATGTACCGACCGTTCGACCTGACCGGAAAGGTTGCGCTCGTCACCGGCGGCAACGGCGGCATCGGCCTCGGCTTCTGCGAGGCGATGGCCCAGGCCGGGGCGGACATCTGCATCTGGGGCACCAACGCGGAGAAGAACGCCGCCGCCGGGGCGCGGCTGGCGGAGACCGGCCGCAAGGTCCGCACGCAGCAGGTCGACGTTTCGGACAGCGCGGCGGTCGAGGCCGCCTTCGCCGAGACCCTGGCCGAATTCGGCCGGGTCGACGGCGCGTTCGCCAACGCCGGCGTCACCGGCCGCAAGCGCAGCTTCTTCGAGATCGACGACGCCGAATGGCAGCGCGTCATGCAGGTCAACCTGGACGGCGTGTTCTATACCCTGCGCGCCGCCGCCCGGCACATGGTCGACCGCGCGGAGAAGGGCGACCCCGGCGGCCGGCTGGTCGCCACGGCGAGCCTGGCGGCGCTGTCGGGCGCAGCGCGCAACGAGCATTACGGCGCGACCAAGGGCGCGGTCGTCTCGATGATCCGGGCGATGGCGGTCGATTTCGCCCGCTACGGCATCACCGCCAACGCCATTCTCCCCGGCTGGATCGAGACCGACATGACCGAGACCCTGTTCGCCTGGGACCGGTTCGCCGAAGCCGCCTTGCCGCGCACGCCCGTGGGCCGTTGGGGCAAGCCGGAGGATTTCGGCGGCATCGCCGTCTACCTGATGAGCGACGCCTCGGCCTTCCACACCGGCGACAGCCACCTGATCGACGGCGGCTACTGGGTGTTCTAGCGCCGCTTCCGGAGCCCGTTCGCTTTCGTCCGGTTAGTTGCTCGACCAGCGCATCCGCCGGAGCGGCGCATCCAGCGAAATGATCCCCGGACCGCCCTTGAAGACAATGGCGGCGAGCACGGCGATCGCCAGCGTCTCCTTGGAGAAGAAGTTCGGATAGACGACCAGGCCGATAACGAGCGCCATGACACACAGGACGAACGCCGCGTAGCGCGACGCCAGGCCGACCATCAGGAAGAGCGGCGCGATGCTCTCGGCCCAGATGATCGGGTGCATGGAAACGGCGTGGAACCATTCCGGCATTTCGAAGCCGAAATATTTGTACTCGGCGAACACGAAGGCTTGGCTGTCCGCGATCGACCAGGGCAGCGGAATGCTCATGAAGCCCAGGTCGATCTTCTCGCCGACCCGGGTCAGCGCCGAGCGGAAGAAGAACAGGCCGACGGCGAAGCGGGCGCCGAGCGCGAGCAGCGAATAGGGGATCAGCTCGAAGAGGCGGAAGGACAGCTGGACGAGGCCGTCCGGCCCCTCTTCCGTTATCCTGGTTTCGGTCATCTTCATCTGGTTCGGCTCCTTGCGTGTCTGAAATTCCGGGATGCCCCGCCGGAATCAACTGGTATCGACAATGACGCGGGAATGGAACGTGCCGCCTGACAGATGTCCGGCCAGGCAGGCCGAGAGGTCGAATTCCGCCTCGGCCCCGGCGGCTGCGGTCGCCGCGGCGCCGAGCGTATCGCCGCCCGCCAGCGCGCCGACGAAGGCGAAATCGCCCGGCGTCAGCATGACCACGTCGACCTTGTTCTCCGGCCGGCGGACCAGCACGCGCTGCGCGCCTCCCTGTTTTTCGGGCGGCCGCGGATTCTGTGACGGCTCCGGCAGCGCCTCCAGGCCCCACAGGTCCCAGACCGGCCAGTCCGAGGCGACCAGGCGGACCGTCGGATGCAGGCCGAGGCGGAGCCCGGCATAGCCTTCCGGCGCCAGCCCGGCCAGGTGTCCGGCGGCCAGCGGCTCGGCGTCGGCTTCGAAATAGGCCTCGTTCACCGCCCACTCGACGCGCGCGAGGTCGGGCAGAAAGGGCAGTTCCCCGACCGCCGGCGCGAAGCCGGCCAGGAACGCCGCGAAATCGCCGCCATAGGCATAGAGCTGCGGCTGGCGCGGCGGATAGGCCGCGACGAAGCGATGGGCCAGCACGGCGAAATTCTCGCCGCCGACCAGGTTGCGGATCGTCGGGAAAGCGGCTTCGAGCACGCCGGTCAGGGATTTGAAGATGTTGTTCCGGTAGATGCCGAAGCGATGGCCGTTCTGCATGCCGCCGGCGGAAAGCGCCGCGGCGGCGGCGGCGTCCCGGCCGATCGTGCCGGCGCGGAAGGCGGCTTGCAGGTCAGGCAGCATCGTCCATCGCCCGGCTGCCGAGCCCCGGTCCGTGCGGCGCCAGCCTGTCGAGCGCCGCCTGCGCCTTCGCCGCTTCGCCGAGCAGGATGTCGAGCGGCGGCAGGTCGAGGTCCCATTCCATCAGCACCGGCTTCGGCCCGATCCGCGCGAGCGCGGTATCCAGCAGATCCCAGACCGCGTCCTTCACCGTCGATCCGTGATCGTCGATAAGCACGGGCCGGCCGTCCCATTCGGTATCGGCGTGGCCGGCGATGTGGATTTCGCCGACCAGCTCGCCGGGAATCCCGTTCAGGAATTCCAGGGCGTCGTAGCCGTGGTTATGCGCGCTGACATGGATGTTGTTGACGTCCAGCAGCAGGCCGCAGCCGCTGCGCCGCGCCGCCTCCGCGCAGAATTCCCACTCGGGAATCGTCGATTCGGCGAAGGTGACGTAGGAGGACGGGTTCTCGATCAGGATGGTCCGGCCCAGCGCATCCTGCGCCTGCCCGATGTTGCCCACCAGGACGTCCAGCGCCTCTTCGGTGTAGGGCAGGGGCAGCAGGTCGTTCAGATAGTCGCCGCCGGTCGTGCTCCAGGAGACGTGTTCGGAAACCAGGCCGGGCTCGAACCGGTCGACCAGCGACCGCAGCCGCGCCAGATGGCCGGCATCCAGCCCTTCGGCGCTGCCGAGCGACAGGCCGACGCCGTGGCAACTCAGGGGGTAGTGCTGCCGGACCGCCTCGAGGGTCGCCATGCGCGGCCCGCCGGGGCAGACATAATTCTCGGAATGGACCTCCAGCCACGCGGTTGCCGGCCGGCCGTCCAGGAAGTCGCCGTAGTGGGTATGGCGCAGGCCGATGCCCGCGGCGGCGGGAACCGGGTCGCGCGCGAAACTCTCAGCCAAGCCGTTTTCCCGCTCGAGGGCCATGCCGTCCTCAGCCGCCGTTCGCCGCCGCCTGCCGGTTCTTTATATCTGGACGGCCGCAAGCGTCTAGCAAGAGTCTTCCGGTCTTCCGGGTGCCATTGCGCAGGATCCCAAGCGATCTCTGCGGCGCGGGCGGCGCCGGCTACGCCATTGAAGACAATTCCGGCCAACGCCGCTCCTGCGGAACCCGGGCGCGTGCGCGCGGACAAAAGTAAAGGCGGCGCGGCCGGGCCGCGCCGCCTCTTCGATCAATCCGGCGTCAGCTGGATTTCTTCTTCGGGTTCATGCCCTTGAACGGCTTGGTCTGGCCGCCCATCTCGGCGCAGGCCGCCGCCGAGGCGACGCCCTTCCAGTCGCCGCCGTCGTAGTCGACCTTGGACTGGCCGGAGCAGCTGTGGGTGCCCGCCTTGTTGCCGCAGTCGTTCTGGCCGGCCTTGGCGATGCCGTAGCACTTGACCGACTTGGCCATGGCCGGGGTCGCAGCAGTGACGGCAGCCAAGGAAAGGGCGCCGGCAACGGCCGCGGCAACGGTCAACGCGTTGACTTGCTTCATAACAAAATCCTCCGGAGAGTCGTTTTCTGGTGAGTGGCAAAAAAGCGATACAAACCTAAACATGCCCCCCGGCGATTCCAATCTCTTTCGTTCACGAAGGCGTGCAAAATCCGTTAGCTGCTGCGGCGTTGAAGGGGGTGCGGCTGTTCGGTCTTGACCGGCCGGGAGGCGGCGGCCACATTCCCCCGCCAAGCGTCCGGCACACGATTTCCGGGAGGAGCCGGCTGTGGCGAACCTGTCGATCACATCCAGTAACGAGGCGGTCCAGCGGGCCCGCCGGGACCTCGCCGCCGCCTTGCGCATGGCGGACCGGCTCGGCTTCGGCGAGGGCGTCTGCAACCATTTCAGTTACGCCGTTCCCGGCGCGGACGGCCTGTTCCTGATCAATCCCCGGCGCCTGCACTGGTCGGAGGTCACGGCGTCCAGCCTTCTGCTGGTGGACGACGACGGCGCGCTGGTCGAGGGAGACTCCCCGCCGGAGGCGAGCGCCTTCTACATCCACTGGCGCCTGCACAAGGCCGCGCCGCAGGCGAAATGCGTGCTGCACACCCACATGCCCTATGCGACCGCGCTGACCATGCTGGAGGACCCGACGCTGCTGCCGCTCAGCCAGACGTCGCTGATGTTCCACGAAGAGGTCAGCTACGATACCGCCTTCAACGGCCTCGCCGGCTACCGGGAGGAGGGCGACCGCATCGCGGCGGCGCTGGGCAACCGCTCGACCCTGTTTCTGGCCAACCACGGCGTCATCGTCACCGGCGGAACCGTGCCGCTCGCCTGGAACCGGCTCTACTACCTGGAGCGCGCGGCGATGCACCAGGTGATGGCGCTGTCGACGGGCAAGTCCCTGCGCGTCCTCCCGGAAGACGTGGCCGAGAAGACCCGGCAGCAGTTGAACGAGGACGAGGCCGACATGGCCGAGAACCATTTCCGTTCGGTCCACCGGATTCTGGAACGGGAGTGCCCGGAATATCTCCAATAGGCCGCGTCCCGCGATGGCGCCGTGAGCGCCGCTTCGAAACCGGGAAGGAAACGCGCCGGCGCGAAACGGCGGGCCGGCCGGAAGGCGGGCCCAAAGGCGAGTGGCGCACGGGCGGGCGGCGCGCAGGCGGGGCGGTTGCCGGCGCGCGCCGTCTTTTCCGTCGCCCTGTCGCTGCTTGCCGTCCCGATGGCGCTCGCCGGCCTGCTGATACCGTTGCCGGCCGGGCTGGCCGCCGTGCTCATGGCGGGAATTGCGCTCATCGCCGGGCGGGGCCGGAACTGGCCGCGCCGGGTCGCGTTAGCCGCCCAGGGCCACGCCGGGGGCGGGGTGGCCGGCGGGGGGGCGGTAGGCCGTTGCGGGGCCGCCCCCCCCGGAGCCGGCGCC
>VXNK01000103.1 GCA_009840595.1 Rhodospirillaceae bacterium
CCCCTCTTCAGAGGGGGAAGTCCCTGAGCGCAGCGAAGGGGATGGGGGTGCCGTGTCGTTCGAACCGGAATGGCCGTCCGGCTGCGCGCGCCAGGCGCTGCTGCACCCCCACCTGGCCTCCCCCTCTGAAGAGGGGGAGGGATAACGAGGTGGCGCAGCTGTTTGCGCCTCTCCCAAGGGGCGGGAGACTCGGTCGGTGCCCATTTTGCAAAGGAAGCCAAGGGGAGGGAGATTCGGGATTCCCGGGGCCGGCAACGGTTCTTGAGTCAGATAGTTTATGCCGCCCCGGACGGAGCGCAGCGACGATCCGGGGCCCAGAGCAACAGACAGTGGCTTTACGAGTGTCCTTGGACCCCGGCTCTCCCGTTGGTCGGCCGGGGTGACAAGACAGAATTTGGGAAGCAAGGCAGAAATCGCGCTATTCGGCGGCGAGCGGCGGGGCGGCGCGGCTTTTCAGATGGTCCCGCGCCCGACGTTGCAGCAGGCGGCGCAGGTGGGTGACGCCGATATCGTGCTGGTAGAGCAGCTCGGCTTCGGGCGCTTCCATCTGTTCGATCACCACCCGGTCCTGCTCCAGGACGTGCCAGTGCCGTTCCTCGAGCCGGCTCTTGTACATGAAGCGCCACAGGTCGCGCTGCCAGCCGTCCACCTTGCGCAGGCGCCAGAAGAAGACCTGGCAGGCGTCCGCATCGACCGGCGTGATGTAGCCCAGGATCCGGAACATGCCGCCCGGCCCGGCGCCCGGCGGATAGGGCAGGTCGAGGCGGACCCAGTCCGCGCCGGTGGAATGGAACTCGGTCCAGTCGAAATTCCTGCCGACCTGCTGGGTGCGCCGGACGGTGAAGCCGTCGCCGGTGCGCTCGATCTCCATCTCATCTTCGCCGGAGCCGTAGGCCAGGGTGTAGCTCTTGGCGTGCAAATAGGTGCCGTGCATCGGGTCGACGACGTTCTCCAGGGCGTAGAGGTAGCTGCCCTGCCACGTCCCGGTGCACAGGAAATGCGACCATTCCGGATCGTCGAACTCAACCGGGAAAGTCAGCGGCGCCGGTTCGCCCTCGCCCATCCAGGCGAAGATGCAGTTGGCCTTTTCGACCGCCGGCCAGGGGCGGACGCCGGGCATGCCTTCGAGCTTGCAGCCCGGATAGGCCGGCACCCGGACGACCGTGCCGTCGCCGTCGAACTGCATGCCGTGATAGGTGCAGGTCAGCAGCCCATCGATGACATGGCCCTGGCTGAACCGGGCGCCGCGGTGGGGGCAGCGGTCGGTGTGGACGCGAACCGCGCCGTCGCCGTCGCGCCACAGCACGAGGCGCCGGCCCAGCCGGGTGATGCCGACCGGCTCGTCCTTGACCCAGTTCGCCGGCAGCAGGGCGTACCACTGTTCCGGCAGCCCGGTTTCGAGAACCGCGTCGGTTTCCGCGCCGGTTGCCATGCTTCCTTCCTCCGCCCGATTGCCCAGCCGGTGTCCGAAACCGCCGCTCAGCCGCGCTTGACCGAGGCCAGCGGGTGGTCCGGCGGGTAGGTCGGGACCTGCGGCTTCGACGCGCCGAGCATGACGCACATCAGGGCTTCCTCGTCCCACTCGTTGACCAGCCCGCGATAGACGCCCGGCGGCACCGAGATCAGGTCGCGCTCGCCCAGCTCGGTCTCCCAGCGCTCGCCGCCGTCCTCGAAGAACAGGCGGACCCGGCCGCGCAACATGAAGAAAACCTCCTCGACATCGTCATGGACGTGCAGCGGGCCCTCGCAGCCCGGCGGCAGCACCATGGTCGAGAAGGTGAAATGCTCGGACGGCACGGTGTTGGCGTCGCTGTCCACGCCGGTGCCGCCGGTGCCCATGTAGCGCATCTGGGCGCGCCGGTATTTCGGATCGAAATCGGCCTGGAATTTCAGCGCGTCCCAGTCGTAGGTGCGCGTGGCGTAGCGGGCGATGCGGGTCTCGATCCGCGCCGCCAGAGGCTCCGCCGCCGTCTCGACCGGAGCGGGACCGGAATCGGGGGCCATGCCTGTCTCCCTCGCTCTTTTTCCCTTCAGCCGGCGATGTCGCCGGCCGGCCGCTGGGGTGCGTAGCGCAGCACCGCCCGCTCGGCCAGGATCACCAGAACATACGCCAGGATGCCGATCACCGTAAGCAGAATGATGGTGACGAACACGCCGGCCGTGTTGGCGCCGCCCTCCGCCTTGGCCAGTTCGGCGCCGAGGCCGACATTGCCGCCGACCAGCTCGGCGACGGTGACGCCGATCACCGCCAGGGTCGCGCCGATCCTGAGGCCGCTGAACAGCGCCGGCAGCGACCACGGAAACTCGATCTTCCAGAAAATCTGCGCCCGGGTCGCCTTGAACAGGCGGGCGAGGTCGATCATCGAGGGATCGACGCTGCGCACCGAGGTCAGCACGTTGATCAGCACCGGGAAGAACACGATCAGGATGGCGGTGAGGATGCGCGGCGTGATGTTGTAGCCGAACCACATGACGAAGAGCGGCGCGAAGGCGACCTTGGGCGCGATCTGAAGCGCCAGGATATAGGGCGAGGCGACGACCTCCATCAGGCGCGACATGCCGAGGACGTAGCCCATCACCGCGCCCATCAGGCAGCCGAGCCCGAAGCCGACGATGACCTCGAAGCAGGTGATCAGCGTGTGGCGCAGCAGCTCGCCGTTCACCCACATATGGACGCCTTCCTCGAACACGGCGGACAGGCGCGGGATGTTGTAGGGCGCGATGCCGAGCAGGGGCGGGCCCCATTCCCAGCCGGCCAGGAAGGCGACCAGCGCCAGCGCGCTCAGCCAGACCTCCCGGCGCTGGACGGCCGACGCCAGGCTGAACCGGGCGGATTCCTCCGGCGCCCGGTCGGGCGTGACCGCGAGCGGGGCGCCGTCCGCCATCAGACGGTCTGCTCGACCTTGCCGATGTCGAGCAGCGACATCAGCCGGGCGGTCATCGGGCCGATCTTCTCGTGCTGGCGCCGCCGCATCGGGTCGTCGCGGCCGGGAATGTCGACCGGGATCTCCTCGATGATCCGGCCGGGCCGGCGCGACATCACGAGCACCCGGTCGCTCAGCGCCAGCGCCTCGACCAGGTCGTGGGTGATCAGGAAGGCGGTCTTCTTCTCCTCGGCCACGGTCTGGGCCAGGTCCTGCTGGAGCACCATCTTGGTCTGGGCGTCGAGCGCGGAGAAGGGCTCGTCGAGCAGCAGCACGTCCGGGTCCATCATCATGGTGCGGGCGAGCGCCGCGCGCTGGCGCATGCCGCCGGACAGTTCGTGCGGATAATGGTTGGCGAAGCCGTCCAGATGGTAGCGGTGGAGGAATTTCTGCGCCCGCTCTTCGCGCTGCGCCGGGTCCATGCGGCGGATTTCCTGGCCGAACTCGACATTCTTGCGGATCGTCCGCCAAGGCAGCAGCAGGTCCTTCTGGAGCATGAAGGCGACATGCTCGTTCGGCCCGCTGACCGGTTCGCCGTCGACGAAAATCTCGCCCTGGGACGGCCGGTCGAGCCCGGAGGCCAGGTTGAGCAGGGTGCTCTTGCCGCAGCCGCTCGGCCCGATCAGCGCGACGACTTCGCCGTCCGCGATGTCGATGCTGACGCCCTCGACCGCAAGCACGCCCTCGCTGCCGGTCCGGCCGCGCACCGGCGGAAAAAAGCGCGAGACTTCCTTGAAGCTGAGCCGAAGCATGGGTGCCCGAACCGGTCCGGACTGCGGGTCAGGCGCCGAGGCGGGCCATTTCGGCCTGGAATTTCCCGGCGGTCCAGCGCCCGCCGTCGGGTGGCGCGACACCGGCCTCGTTCAGGCCGGCGACGATGCCGTCGAGATCGTGGACGCTGCGGTCGAACAGGCTCTCCAGCGCATCGCCCAGCGCCTTGGTATAGGGCGTCTCCTCCCAGTCGCGGCACTGGTGCGGATAGTCGATCCCGGCGAGCGGGTGGGTCATGCGCGGGCTGGTCATGCCGGTTCGGTCGTCGTTTTCCGGGACAGGCGCGACCCTAGCGGGCGGCCCTTTGCAGGTCAAAAGCTTTGCAGTAGCGTGCCGGCCCTGCCACGCGCCCGAATGCCATGACCGCCGTAAGCCACAGCCTCGAAGACGGCATCTTCACCGTCGCCTTCGCCAACCCGCCGGAGGGGTTCTTCACCGGCGCGATGGCGGAGAACCTGCTCGCCCTGCTGCCGGCGATGGCGGCGGACGGGGTGCGGGCGGTCATCCTGCAGGGCGGCGTGCCGGGCGTCTTCATCCGGCATTATTCGGTCGCGGAACTGGCGGCGCTGTCGGACGCCCTGCGCGCGAAAGGCCGGAGTTTCGACGAGACCACGCCGGTCGACCATCACACGATGAACCGGATCGCCGAAGGGCTGGAGGCCCTGCCGAAGCCGGTCATCGCGGCGCTCAACGGCACGGCGATGGGCGGCGGCTGGGAGCTGGCGATGGCCTGCGACCTGCGCATCGCCGAAGCCGGCGACCATGCCTACGGGCTGCCGGAAGCGCGCCTCGGCATCCTGCCCGGCGCCGGCGGCACCCAGCGGCTCGCCCGGCTGGTCGGCGAAGCCCGCGCGCTGGAAATGACCCTGTGCGGCCGCACCGTCGGCCCGGCGGAGGCGCTGGCGCTCGGCATGGTCCACGAGGTCGCGCCCGACGCCGCCGCGCGCGCCGCCGACATCGCCCGCGAACTGGCGGCCCGGCCGGCCAAGGCGCTGGCCCACATCAAGCGGCTGGTGCGCGCCGCCCTGCCGCCCATCGACCCGGAGACGCTGCAACTGGAAAGCCGCCTGTTCCTCGACCTCGCCGTCTCCGACGAGGCCAACGCCCTGATGCGCCGGATGGCGGCGGAAGGGCTGGATATCCGGGAGGTGGAGTAGGGCGGCGCGCCTAGGGGAAAACAGCCTCGGGCGCAGGACTATCGGCGATGTTCGACGAATTCTCCGACGCTCAGCCCGACATCGCGGGCGATCCGGCGAAGCAGGATCGGCGAGAGATCGCGACCGCCATGCACCGGAACCGTCGTTGCCCGGCCGTCAGGATGGCGAAATTGCCTGTGCGAGCCGCGCTGTCGCACTTCGACAAATCCGAGCGCCTTGAGAATTGCGATCGCTTGGCGCGGCTTCAGGACAGGTACCGATGGCACGATTACTCAGGCGACAATGACAGCTTGCGTGCCAACATACTCCCCGACCATCGCGGGCTCGCCGTCTTCGAGAAGCATGGCGATGACTTCCGAGAGATTGCCGTTGAGTTCCTCCAGGGTCTCGCCCTGGCTGTGCGCGCCCGGAAATCCGGGCACATAGCCGACATACAGGCCGGTATCCAGACAGCGCTCGACGACGGCGGTATAGGTTTGCATCGGCGTCTCTTTCGTCCCCGGTCTTTCGCCTCCGGTCTCCGGCGCAACCTAGTCGCGGAAACCGGCAGGAACAAGATAAAGAAGGGTCGATGGCAGCGGCGCAGGACCGCGCGCCACGCCGCTCGTATCCCGGACCGGCTTTCGGCCTGCGCCCCGTAGAACTGGATCGGCGCCGGGGTTTGGCGTATTCAGGGCAGCGCCATGCCCCGCCCCGGCGACAACAGCCTGCCACCGCCTCCGGGCGCCGCCGAGATCGCGGCGCTGGTCGAGCCCGGCCGGGTGCACCGCCGCGCCTATACCGACCGCGCGATCTTCGATCTGGAGATGGCGCGCATTTTCGGCCGGGCCTGGATTTTCGTGGCCCATGCCAGCCAGATCCCCGGACCGAACGACCTGATCCGCACCCGCCTCGGCCTGCGCGACGTGCTCGTGACCCGCGACGCCGACGGCCGTGTCCATGTCGTGGAGAACCGCTGCGCCCACCGCGGGACGACGCTGTGTTCGGTCGAGCGGGCGCGCGCCGCCAGCCTGGTCTGCCCGTACCACGCCTGGACCTTCGCCCTGGACGGGACGCTGCGCGCGGTCCCGCACCGCCGCAGCATGCCGGAGTCCTTCGACATCGCGGACCCGCGCTTCAGCCTGTTCCGCGCGCCGCGGGTGGCGGACTATCGCGGATTCATCTTCGCCAGCCTGGCCGCCGACGGGCCGGCGCTCGAAGACTTTCTCGGCGACATGACGGAAGCGCTCGACAATCTGGTCGACCGGGCGCCGGACGGCGGGATCTTCCAGGACGGCGGCATCTTCCGGCTCGAATACCGCGGCAACTGGAAGCTGCACCACGAGAACGCCAACGACACCATGCATCCCGGCTTCGTCCACGAATCGTCGGTCAGCGCGGCGCGGGAGGACGGGCGCGACTATGCCGAGCCGGTCTACGACGAGCATCAGGCCCACACCCAGTTGCTGTCGAACGGCTTTTCGGTGCGCGAATGGCAGTCGCTCGGCCTCAACGGCCTGCCGAACGGCCACAGCTACATGGACGGCTTCTACAGCCAGGGCGTGCTCTCGCCGGACCGGGACGATCCGCTGTCCCGCGACTACCGGGCGGCGCTGGAGGCCGCGAAGGGCCGCGCCGCGGCCGACGCCATCCTGGGCATGGACCGCTTCAACAACTTGATCTGGCCCAACCTGAACATCAACGCGCAATACCAGCAGATCCGCATCGTCCAGCCGGTCGCGCCGGACCGGACGATCGTCCAGGCCATGTGCTTCCGGCTCGGCGGCGCGCCGGAGGGTATTTTCCACCGCGCGGTGCGCTTCCTCACCAATCTCAGTTCGCCGGCCTCGATGATCTTCGCCGACGACGTCGAGATTTTCGAGAAGGTCCAGGCCGGCCTGTCGGACGGCAGCGAGGACTGGCTCGACCAGTCGCGCGGCCGCGACGCGCCGATCGACGGAGGGGTTGACGGCGGGGCCGGCGCCGGCCGCCTCGCCTCGCAGGGGACCAGCGAATTGCCGATCCGCAGCCAGTACCGCGCCTGGCTCGATCATATGATGGCGCCGTGACCGGGGCCGGTGTGATGGCGCCGTGACCGGGGCCGCTGCGACCGGGCGGGCCGACCGCGCCGCCGTCGAGGAGTTCCTGTTCCGGGAGGCGCGGCTGCTCGACGACGGCCGCTTCGAGGACTGGCTCTCCCTGTTCGACGAGGACGGGCTCTACTGGATCCCCGGCCTGCCCGGCCAGACCGACCGCTTCGGCGCCGTCTCCATCGTCCATGAGGACCGGAGCGTCCTGCGCATGCGGGTCCGCCGGCTCGGCCACCCCCGGGCCTGGTCGCTCATGCCCCTGCCGCGCACCGCCCATATGCTCGGTAGCGTCACGGTCGCCCCGGCGGACAACGGCGCGGTCGAGGCGGTCGCCGCGCTCCAGGTCGTCCTGTACCGGGCCGGCGATCGGGCACGCTACGACGGCCGGCAGACCATGCGCCTGCGCCCGGACGGCGGCAGTTTCCGGATCGTCCTCAAGCGCATCGACCTGATCGATTGCGACGGCGTCCACGGCGTCATGCCCGTCCCGATCTGACCCGCCCCGATCCGACCCGTTCCGATCCGACCCGTTCCGATCCGACCGGCCGGCCCGGCGGAGTCCTCGGCGCAAAGGGCCGGGCTGCCGCAATCTTGTCCTTCCCCCTCTTCAGAGGGGGAAGTGGCCGAGCGCAGCGAGGTCGATGG
>VXNK01000160.1 GCA_009840595.1 Rhodospirillaceae bacterium
ATCGGCAAGCTGACGCCTGATCCCGCTCGGGCGGTCAGACCGGACGCTTACGTTCGTTCCTCAAACGCTGGCCCAAGGGTGGCACGCTTCAACCTAATTCCACCTAGAGTAGCACCCATTCGGTCAAGACGTTTCTCGTCCGTGAGAGGAATTCCTGTACGGCGCCCGCCTCTATACCCAAGATCTCGGCCAATCCAAATCGTTTCGACATCAAAATCCAGCGCGGCCGCAATATAGCTTTCAAGATTGGATTTCCGGCGCTCAGCGGCGTCGTCCCGATCATACACCGAGCAACAATCCCTGTATGGATTGAAGACGGATGGCAATTCGACTTTAGATAGAGCGTCCACGAAGCTTAGCGGCGTCATGTCGACAAGCTCTCGATCATTACTCGGTTTTGGTGCATGTCGATATGAATTGCACCACACCGGTGTTCCTTGAGGAAGCGGAAGGCGGCATAGCCCTGCAGAATGGCTTCTTCCCAGAGCCAAAAAGGTCGATTTTCAACTTCGCATCCTGCTACAAATTTTCGAATACTTTTCAGCAAATCAAAACTCATATCACCTGGTTTCAGGCCTTCGAAGAAGCGAGTCTTCTTGGCTTGGCCAAAAATAAAAGTGGCAATGCCTTCCTCGACAAGAATGGCCCTGGCGCCGTCTTCTGCTTCGTCAATTCTACCATCACTCTTCCGCTTTAATCGAAAAAGAGCACGCGTTACTGGCGACCATCCTAGGACAGCCGTGTACGCGTAATGAAACACATCGTGGAATCGATAATCATCAGGTGTCATTACGTTATCAGTAAGATGATCGCCGATGTAGACGCCGTTACAGCGTTGCATAACGTAGCTCTTACCTTCGACCTTAGCTGGACATTCGAAAATCTCTATAACAAGCTTTCTGGGAAGCTGCTCGTGCTCAGGAAAGTCATTATCGTATGGTGCTGGGTATTTGCGCTCCTTAGGCCAGCGATCAAATATTTTTTGGAGATTGCGTTCGGCAGCTTTGTCAAGAGTTACGCCAGCTTCTTCCGCTGCTTGAACTAAAATTCCAAGAACCCTTACGAGATGCCGAAAAAGTACGTCTCTATCGTTTTCTAATTCCCTTTGTTGCTGATCATTAATCAAGGCGCCGACAGCGCTAGCCAGTCGCATGAGGGTTATCTCAAAGGCTGGCGTTGGAGTAGGCGAAAACAAGGGTGGTTGACTCTGAAGCTCAATGAAAGGGAAATTCAATGGAGCCGCATCGTAACAGTCATGGTGGTTTTGTAAGGTGGCATATGCGATATCCGCAATTGAAATTTCAGCGCGTGACGCTATGGCGGTTAGATACCAGAGAACGTCACCTAATTCATCGAGGACATTATCCGCATAACCTATGTATGCGATTGTGTCTCGTTGCTGCTTTTTAACTTCGCTGAGGAGGGAGCCAACTTCCCCGAAAAGCCCAAGGATTGGAAAGGTGAAATTCCGCGGCCCATGATCGGTGAGACTTGCTTGATCTTGATAGAGTTCTAGCGTTAAAGAGTCATTTTTTGTAAACGAATCCATCATCTAGTACCATCCTCGTTGAGCAGATAAGAGAGAATACCTGTGTTAGCGACCGTAAATCAGTGTCGCAAAATGCCCCATCGCGGCAGTTCACTCAACAGTTCGCCGCGAGTGTCCGTTCTTTTGCCTTCACTCTGAATCCTGGCCGAGCGCAATTACGTCAGCGCAGGAGTGCTGGAATCTCGTCACACACGAAACGATGGTTGGCGCTGCCGAGGTGCAACCGGCGGCGCTCTCGTATCGGCCTTTGAGCCTTTACCTGCTGCCCGACCACCAATCCCGCGGTCGCAGCCGCTGCGCGCGGCCGGACCGGTCGTCCAGCCAGAGCGCCAGCCGGCGCAGCGGCGAGAGGGCGAGGCGGAGCCACAGCCGGTTCGTCCAGCGCCGGAAATCCCGGTTGAAGGGACAGACGCGCAGGCAGATCGCGCAGTCGGAGGCCAGCTTCGCCCAATAGCCGAAACACTTCTCGGCATCCGACGTCCATTTCACCACGCCCCGGATGGCGGACCGGTTCGGGCGGTCGGCCTTCGGCGGGCCGTAGGGCAGGGCGTTCACCGGGCAGGCATCGGCGCAGCGCGTGCAGACGGCGCAGAATTCGGCGACGCCGAGCTTGCGCGGCGCGTCGTGCGCCAGGGGCAGGTCGGTGAAGATCTTGGAGAAGCGCAGGCGCGGGCCGGTCTCCGGGGTGATGACGAGCTGGTTGCGGGCGTATTCGCCGAGCCCGGCCTTGAGGGCGTAGGGAATCACGAGCGCCGTGTCGTTCATGGAGGCGACCGCGCGGTAGCCGAGGGCCCTGATGTAGGCGGCGGTCTGCATGACGATGGCCGCCTCGTGGCTGTACTCCCGGCCCGTCGCCGCGCCGGCGAGCGCGGAGGGGTAGGTCGCGACCAGCCCCTCGTCCATTTCGTGGCCGAGCACGATGACGCTTTCCAGGTCTTCCGGCAGACCTGCCGGCGCCTCGGAGAAGTCGCGCACGTCGACCCGCGACTCATAGGTCCAGCGCTCGTCGTATCCGGTGATCCCGCACAGACTTGCGCCGAAAAACCGGGCGACCTTCTTGATCTCGGCCGACATAGCCGCCCGGTCTTCGATCGCGACCCTCTCCGCAACGACCGGCGTGTCGTCCGAGATCGCCGCCTGGAATCCTTCCCGCCGGCCCTGCTCGATATGGCGGTCGGTGATCAGGTCGGAGATCAGCCAGGAAGCGTTGCGGAGCGCGAAATCCCGCTGGTTGAAGCCGTCGCCCCGGCGCGCAGTAAAGTCGGCCCGGTAGGAGTCGAAGAAGGCATCGGACTCCTTCGTGCGCACGCGTTCGTCCCAGAAGGCCCGGGTGAAGACATCGTCGATCTGCCGGAACGGCGTGAAATCGCCGGTCGTCTCGATCCCCGCCGCCGCATCGCTCTCGGCGTAGCGCGCCCGCCAGCGCGTGCGGCGGTCTTCGAGGCTTTCCTCGTTTTCGGGCCAGCTCATCGGCCGGAGTCTATCCCGGAATTCCCGCCGAGGTCACGGCCTGCCTGCCGGGTCGGGCCGAACGGGTAACCCTACCGCCGCCACTCGGTATCCTGACCCAGCGCGATCACGTCTTTGCGGACCTGCTGGGTGCGGGCGAGGCGGGCCATGATGGCGTCGGCGTCGCTGCGCCGGACGGCGCGGCGCAGGGCCGAGAGGTCCTCGGTGAAGCGGTCGAGCATCTCCAGCACGGCCTCCCGGTTGGTCAGGAACACATCGCGCCAGAAATCCGGCTTGGTCGCGGCGATGCGGGTGAAATCGCGGAAGCCGCCGGCCGAGAATTTGACGACCTCGGCCTGCACGTCCTCCTCCAGTTCGGTCGCCGTACCGACGATGGTGTAGGCAATCAAATGGGGCAGGTGGGAGGTCATGGCGAGCACCAGGTCGTGGTGCAGCGGGTCCATGATCTCGATCTCGGAGCCGGCGGCGCGCCACAGGGCCGCGACGGTCTCGACGGCGGCCGGATCCGTGCCGTCCGGCGGGGTCAGGATGCACCAGCGATCCTCGAACAGTTCGGCGAAGCCGGCATCCGGGCCGGAAAATTCCGTGCCGGCGATCGGGTGGCCGGGCACCAGATGGACCCCGTCGGGCAGGGGCGGGCCGAGGGCGGCTATCGCGACCTGCTTGGCCGAGCCGACGTCGGTGACGATCGCGCCGGCCTTGAGATGCGGGCCGATCGCCTCGGCCAGGCCGGCGTAGCCGCCCAGATGAATGGCGACGACGATCAGGTCGGCGCCGGCGACCGCCTCCGCCGGATCCTCGACCGCCCGGTCGACGATGCCAAGCTCCAGGATGCGCGCCCTTGTCTCGGCGCGGCGGGCGCAGCCGACCAGCTCGTCCGCCAGCTTTTCGCGCCGCATGACGCGCAGCAGGGACGAGCCGACCAGGCCGGTGCCGATCACCGCGGCCCGGCCGAAGCGGGGGGCGCTGCCGCTCATCGGCCGACGAATGTGCGCAGCGAAGCCACGACCGCCCGCATTTCGTCTTCCAGGCCGACGGTGATGCGCAGGAAATCCGGCAGGCCGTAGCCCGCGACCGGCCGCGGAATGACTCCGTCCGCTTTCAGATGCGCTTCGGCTGCGTCGGCATTCTTGCCGTCTTCGGACGGAAATCCGACCAGCACGAAATTCCCGATGCTGGGCAGGACGGTCAGCCCGAGCTGCTCAACCTGCTCGGAGAACCAGGGCAGCCAGATATCGTTGTGCGCCCGCGCCCGGTCGATATGGCCGACATCGTCGAGCGCCGCCAGCGCCGCCGCCTGGGCCGCCGCGTTGACGTTGAAGGGGCCGCGCGTCCGGTGCAGCACGTCGCAGACCGCCGGCGCGACATAGCACCAGCCGACCCGGAGCGCGGCGAGGCCGTAGATCTTGGAGAAGGTGCGCATCATCGCGACATTTTCATGCGCCTCCGCGAGTTCCAGCCCGTCCGTGTAGTCGTTGCGCGTGACATATTCGGCATAGGCGGCGTCGACGACGAACAGGACGTCCGGCGGCAGGCCGGCATGCAGGCGGGCGACTTCGGCGGCCGAAAGGTAGCTGCCGGTCGGATTGTTCGGGTTGGCGAGGAAGACGATCTTCGTCCGCTCGCTAACGAGGTCCAGCATGGCGTCGACATCGGCGCGATAGTCGGTCTCCGGGGCCATGACCGGGGTCGCGCCGGCCGTCAGCGTCGCGATCGGATACATGGCGAAGCCGTGCCGGCTGAACAGCACCTCGTCGCCCGGCCCGGCATAGGCCTTGGTGACGAGACCGATGATCTCGTCGCTGCCGTTGCCGACGACGATCCGGCCCGGGTCGATGCCGTGACGCGCGCCGAGCGCCCGGCGCAGGGATGCCGCGCCGCCGTCGGCGTAGCGATGCAGCGAGTCCTTCGCCGCCGCGTAGGCCGCAATGGCCTGCGGGCTCGGCCCGAGGGCGCTTTCGTTGCTCGCCAGGCGGATCGGCTCGTCGATGCCGGGCAGGCCGCCTTCGCCCCCGACATAACGGGAGATCTTCATGATGCCCGGCCTGGGCTGCGGGCGCTGTTCAGACGCGCTCATGGCGCATGCTCCATAGGAGTTAAGGAAGAAAATCGAACCATGCAGAACTTCTCACCGATTGCACGATTGGGCCCGGCAAAGCCATATCGCAATTCCTCCCCCTCTTCAGAGGGGGAGGCCAGGTGGGGGTGGAGTCACGCAAGACGCCGCACCCGGGGAAGAGTTTGTATCGGCAGGCGAATGCACCCCCATCGACCTCGCTGCGCTCGGCCACTTCCCCCTCTGAAGAGGGGGAAGAACATCTCGATCCGGAGCGTCAAGGCGATTGTTCGTGCGCCCACCGGACGGATTGCGGAATCGTGACCCTTAGACTCCAGGCTCCGAATTTCGCACATCCTGCGAGCGTTCCGGGCAAGCCATTCCTCTCCCGTCGCGATCCGAAGGCGTCGAACCGCCCGGCACCCCGGTTTCGAGAAAGTTCCGATGGGCGATGTATGCGCGATGCAGGCGGTCGGCCTCGGCGCAAATCCTTGCCCGCCGCTCGGCCGGCAAGTCCTTCATCAATTCTCGAAGCGACAAAGCCATTTGCCATTAATCACATTACCAGCGGCGCCGGGAACCGGCCCAATTGCAGCACCGGGCGGTCGTCGGCCGGCCCGGCCTGTTCCGGCGCGTCGGCGAGTTCGCCGTCGACCGCAAGCACCGCCCGGCCGTCGGGCAGGGCGCACAGGGTCTCGACCGCCGGATCGTCGGGCACGGCGTCGGCTGGCGCGATGGCGACCGTCAGGTCGTCGCCGCTGTCCTCGGCGGCGCCGCGCCCGACCGCGATCCAGCCGCCGGCCGGCGCGGTGAAGGGCAGGCGCCACAGCAGGGCGCAATCCGGCCGCACCGCCAGCAGGTCCGCCGCCGCCGTCCAGGCGTCGCCGTCGCGAACCGGAAAGAGCGCGATGTCCGCTTCGCCGCTCGCCACGTCGACGATCGGGCTGGCCGCCCAGGCGTAGCGCTGGCTGGCGCCGAAATGCAGCCGCGCGGCCTGTTCCGCCGCGCTGTCCGCCGTGACGACGACAAGCGGTCGCTGAACCGCAATGGCCGCACCGATGACCTCGCGCCAGACCGCGTGGATTGCCGCCGGCGCCATCGTTCCGTCGTAGCGCGCGATCAGCGCCCGGATCAGGGCCGCTTCCCTGCCCGGCCGATGCACCGGCGCGCCGGCGTCCGCGCTCCCGCCGGCGCCCTTGGCGGCGCCGACCTGCCGGGCGATCTCCATCCGCTCGGTAATCGCGGCGAGCATGCGGGAATCGGCCTCGTCGATCCGGGCGCGCAGCGCGGCAAGGGTATCGGCAAGAGCAGCCGCGGCACTGTCGCTGTCGGCAGGCATATCGAAGCGGGGTCCCGGTGTCGCGGGAAAGGGTCGGGCTTCCTCACCTACACCGGCCGGGGGATGGCGTCCACGGTCCCGCCATCTCGACAACCGCGCCGCAGGTGCCATATCAGCGTTCCGCAATCCTCTCCGCCGCCGAGCCCGTCCATGCCGATCAAGATCCCCGACGACCTGCCCGCCGCCAACATCCTGCAGAAGGAAGGGGTGGACGTGATGCGCGAGCAGGACGCGGTTCGGCAGGATATCCGGCCGCTCAGGATCGCGCTGCTCAACCTGATGCCGAAGAAGATCGAGACCGAGACCCAGCTCTCGCGGCTGATCGGGGCGAGCCCGCTACAGGTCGAGATGACGCTGGTTTCGCCGTCCCGCTACATCCCGTCCAACACGCCCCAGGAGCATATGCTCGCCTTCTACAAGCCGTGGGAGGCGATCCGCGGCGAGAAGTTCGACGGGCTGATCGTGACCGGCGCGCCGGTCGAGGAGATCGAGTTCGAGGAGGTCAAATACTGGGACGAGCTGGAAGCGATCATGGACTGGTCGAGGACCAACGTCCATTCCAGCTTCAACATCTGCTGGGGCGCCCAGGCCCAGCTCTACCACCACTACCGGGTGCCGAAATACCTGCTGCCGCGCAAGCTGTCCGGCGTCTTCGGCCATCGCGTGGCGCGGCGCACCGACCCGATGGTGCGCGGCTTCAACGATGTCCTGCCGGTGCCGGTTTCGCGCTACACCGAATGCCGCGCGAAGGATATCGAGAAGCACGAGCCGCTGAACATCGTCCTGGAGTCGGACGAGGCCGGCGTCTGCATGGTGACGGACCGGGCGCTGAACGCCGTCTACATGTTCAACCACCTCGAATACGAATCGCGCACGCTCTACAACGAATATGTCCGGGATATCGAGGCCCGGCCGGATACGGTGCGGATCCCGGAAAACTACTTCCCCAACGACGACCCGTCGAAGACCCCGCGCAACATCTGGAAGGCCCACGGCCATCTGCTGATGGGCAACTGGATCAACAAGCTCTACCAGACGACGCCGTTCGCCGTCGACGAGATCGGCAGCGGCAAGTAGCAACGCCTCCCCGCCGCTTTGCCGCCCCGCCACCCTGCCG
>VXNK01000057.1 GCA_009840595.1 Rhodospirillaceae bacterium
GGTGGGGTTTGCGCCGGCCGAAACGCGGGCGGCCGAAACGCGGGCGGCCGAAACGCGGGCGGCCGGGGCGCGGGCGGCCGGGCGGGGAAGGCCCGGGCGGGGAAGGCGAGACGCAACAAGATGTTCGACTTTCGCGGCATAACCGGCACAATGCGCCGGACCGGCCCGGAGGCTTCCGGGGCAGGCCGAAGCGCCGGAAAACCCGCCAGGACGGAACGATGAAACCCATCGCCCGCATAAAGCCCGCCTTCGCCCTCCTCCTCGCCGCGGCGGCGCTCGCCGGCTGCTCGAAGAATCCCGTCACCGGCGAGAAGGAGTTCGCGCCCTACTCGACGCGGGACGAGATCAATCTCGGCAAGCGGCATTACGCGCCGCTGCAGCAGGCCCAGGGCGGGCGCTTCAAGACCGACCCGAAGCTCGCCGCCTATGTCCGCGGGGTCGGCCGGCGCGTCGCGAGGGTGAGCGACCGCACGAAGCTGCCCTACGAGTTCGTCGTCATCAACAACAGCGTGCCCAACGCCTGGGCCCTGCCCGGCGGCAAGATCGCCGTCAACCGCGGCCTGCTGCTCGAAATGGAGAACGAGGCCGAGCTCGCCGCCGTGCTGTCCCACGAGGTCGTCCACGCCGCGGCGCGCCACGGCGGCCAGGCGCTGACCCGCAACCTGCTGTTCGGCGCCGCGCAGATCGCCATCGCGCTCTCTGGCCGGAAATCGCGCCACATCAACTACATCCTCGGCGGCACCGGCCTCGCCTTCCAGCTCATCAACCGGAGCTACAGCCGGGGCGCGGAGCGCGAGGCCGATTTCTACGGCATGAAATACATGCACAAGGCGGGCTACGACACGCGCGCCGCGGTCACCCTGCAGCAGAAGTTCCTGGCGCTCAGCAAGGGGCGGCGGCAGGACTGGCTGACCGGCCTGTTCGCGACCCATCCGCCGTCGAAGGAGCGGGTGAAGAACAATCGCAAGGCGCTCAAGAAATACCCGCCGGGCGGCGACTTCGGCCGCAAGCGCTACGACAGGGAACTCGCCTGGCTGCGCGCCCGCCGGCCGGCCTACGCCGCGGCGGACAAGGCGCGCCGGGTCATGGCGGCGGCGCCGGCGCGCGCGCTGCCCCTGATCGAGACGGCGATCGCCCGCGTGCCGCAGGAGGCGCAGTTCCGCGGCCTCAAGGGTCAGATCCTCGCCCGCATGGGCCGCTACGAGGCGGCGGTCGCGGCCTACGACAACGCGATCCGGCGGGACTCCGGATTTTACGAGCACTATCTCGGCCGCGGCCTCGCCTTTTCTGCGCTGAACCGGGACGGGAGGGCGGCAACAGACCTCGCACGCAGCTACAAGCTGCTGCCGACCTCTCTCGCCGGATACGCCATGGGTAATATTGCTGTCGAGCATGGCCGGCGCGCCGACGCCAAGACCCTGTTCGCCGCCGCCGCCAACGCCAGGGGCGATGTCGGCGAAGCGGCGCGGGCCCGCTACGCCGTGCTCGACATCGCGGAAAATCCCGGCCGCTACGTCTCGGCGCGGCCGGTGTTCCGCTTCCGGCGGCTCATCGTGCAGGTGACCAACCGGACCGGCTACCGCCTAACCGGCATCACGGTCAGCCTCCGCGGCAGCGTCGGCAACCGGCCGATCTGGAACCGGCTGCACCTGCCGAGCCTGGGCGCCCGCGGCTCGTTCGATCTCGATGCCGGCGTCACCGTCGGCCCGAAGGAAGCGGCCAAGGCCGAGGCCAGGGTGGTCCGCGCCCGTATTCCGGACGACGTGCGGGCCTTGCGGCGCTATTATCCGTAGACGGGTATCCGTAGATGGGACCGCCGCGGCGGCGGCAAGCGCGAGGCGGCACATGACGGACATCGGCACGGCAGACACCGGTACGGCGCGGCAGGCCGGCTGCGGCGATGCCTGACGGCGCCGAAACCTTTGCCGTCCGCACCGTCGAGGCGGTCGCGCGGGTCGACCGGGCGGTGTGGGACCGCTGCGCCGGCGCGGACAACCCGTTCGTCTCGTGGGAATTCCTCAACGCGCTGGAGGAAAGCGGCTCGGTCGGGGCGGAGGCCGGCTGGCTGCCGCAGCACGCCGTCCTGGAGGACCGGGCCGGAGCGGTGCTCGGCGTCGCGCCGATGTATCTGAAGAACCACTCCCAGGGCGAATACGTCTTCGACTGGGGCTGGGCCGACGCCTACGAGCGCGCCGGCGGGCGCTATTATCCCAAGCTGATCGTCGCCGTGCCGTTCACGCCGGTGACCGGGCCGCGCCTGCTGGCGCCGCCGGGGCCGCGCCGGGCGGACCTGCAGCGCACCCTGGCGAGCGCGCTGGTCCGCATCGCCGAACGCATCGGCGTCACCAACCTGCACATCACCTTCCCGACGGCGGGAGAAGCCGCGCTGGCCGAAGACCTCGGCCTGCTGCGCCGCCGGGCCTTCCAGTATCACTGGCACAACCGGGACTATGGCAGCTTCGACGACTTTCTCGGCGCGCTGGCCTCGCGCAAGCGCAAGGCGATCCGCAAGGAGCGCGCCGCCGTCGCCGCGGCCGGCATCGACGTCCGGGCGCTGACCGGCGACGATCTGCGCAGCGAGCACTGGGACATCTTCCACCGCTTCTACACCGATACCTACGACCGCAAGTGGGGCTATCCCTATCTGACCCGCGGCTTCTTCCGGCTGCTGCACGAGCGGATGGCGGACAGGGTGGCGCTGATCTGGGCGACGGCGGACGGCGCGCCGGTCGCCGGGGCGCTGAATTTCATCGGCGCCGACGCGCTCTACGGCCGCAACTGGGGCTGCGCGGCCGACGTCAAATTCCTGCATTTCGAGACCTGCTACTACCAGGCCATCGACTTCGCCATTTCACGGGGGCTGGGCCGGGTCGAGGCCGGCACCCAGGGGCCGCACAAGGTCCAGCGCGGCTATCTGCCGGTCGAGACCTGGAGCGCCCACTGGATCGCCGACCGGGGCTTCCGCAACGCCGTCGAGGATTTCCTGGAGCGCGAAAGCGCGGCGATCCTGCACGAAATGCGCATCATGTCCCGCCACTCGCCCTACCGGCAGGGGGGCGGCGGGTGGGGGTAAAATTGACTTCCCTCATTCCTCCGAAGGAGATACACGCGGTGGTGAGCGTTATTATTTCGGCTTAGATGGAAGCATCGACCTGATTGCGTTTCTTGCAAGCTCTTTTACTTGTCCAGCAAAACCTGGAACTTCTTTCATGGCCTCCTTCACGACTTCCGATGAGGCAAGTTCATGCCACGGGCTCCCATGGCTTTGAGTCTCGATAAGACGTAGTGGTAATTCATCAAGACGATTCAAAGCTGATGCAAGTAACTTCGCCTCCATGTTTTTATCAAACCTTGTGGTCTCTCGCCGGAAACCTTCATACGCCCGAGCGACTGATGCTTTGAATGCATAGTCTTCAGCAAGCCGGAATCTTTGGCCAATTTGCTTCGTTGCTAACCACGCAAACCAAACTGGCGCACCTATAGATAGCACTGCTAAAATAAAGTTTAATACAACTGCCGATGTCGTAGCATCGGAAACTTTCAAAACTTCGGATAACGTACGAAGTTGGCTTGAGCCGAAATAACTGCCTGTAGCTAAAGCAAGAACGAGACCTCCGATCCAAAACCACATCGACCTTGACAGCGCGTTAGACCTTTCGCTAAAGGCAGCGGCTAATCCGACACTGGTTGCCGCCGAATAAGCTGTTTCGCAGCGTTTCAATACTGCATTTGCCTCTTTTGCGGCATTGCTTAACTGCTTATCGAATTCGTCTGCGGCCTTTCGGATATCAATGACTCGACCTTGATCTTGTATTGCCTCGTCAACAAGGTCGTTGATCTTTTCCCGCGCCTCAGCAAGCGATTCCAAATCTGCGGGAAGTCGATCTGCTGCCTCGTAGGCTTGCTCAATTCGCTCCACCATCGTAACCAAAGAGTTAGTACGCGGCTCTATCCCTTTAAGTTCGGCTTCTATGCTACGAAGTTGCCTCTTAAAATTTCTTAGATTCTTTTGTAGATCAGCACGACTATCATTCTTCAATGCAAGAGTAAGTACCTTTCTTAAGCCTTCAATGGTAATTTGAAATGCAGGCACCGCTTGTCCTGCATTGCCCCACAAATTTGGAACAGTCTGAGAAACAAGATGGTCTATTCGACGGATATAGTCGGTAATTCTCGCCTCCGATTCGCCTAGGTCATCAACCTCATGGTCTTCAATAAATTCAATAACTGATTGAACATCTTCGATTAACTCTATTCTTGAGAGGCCGGGAAAACTCCAATTGTTGTGCGCATTCCCAAACGGATCGTCACCCGGCACATCCGATTGTAGTTTCTGGATTAGAACCTTCAGACTTTCTGAAATTTGTACTAGCGATTCATGCATCATGCGTCTCCGTCATGCGTTTGCGCCGGTGTCACCTCAAGTTTCGGAGTAGTACCTACCTGCTTCGCATTTCATTTTGCCTCATCAGGCGTTCTGCCCTCAGTCGTGACCATCTGGCAGGCAATATATGCGTATCTCTGTGCGGAATAAGATACGAACAGCGGGTCTACCCGCCCATAAAGTCGCTGCCCGCCCTGAGTAGGTACGGAGTGACAAATCGAAGGGTAACTGGATCAGACGTCTTCGGGCTCTACGGCGGGTTCGTCCGCTTCGGAACTCGCCTTCTTCCCGCCGCCCTTCTTGCGCGCGGCCGGGCTCTTGAGGGCCTTGAAGTCGAGCTTGCCGTCCTTGAGCGAGACCAGCACCGAGCCGCCCTTGGCGAGTTCGCCGAACAGCAGTTCCTCGGAGAGCGGCTTCTTGAGATGCTCCTGGATCTGGCGCGCCAGCGGCCGGGCGCCCATCTTGGGATCGTAGCCCTTCTCGGCCAGCCAGCCGCGCGCGTCGTCGTCCAGCTCGATGGTCACGCCGCGGTCGGCGAGCTGCTCCTCGAGCTGCATGACGAACTTGTCGACCACCCGGCGGACGATCTCCGGCGGCAGGCTGGCAAAGCCGATGGTCGCGTCCAGCCGGTTGCGGAATTCCGGCGAGAACATACGGTCGATGGCTTCCTTGTCGTCGCCTTCGCGCACGGTGCGGCCGAAGCCGATCGCCGCCTTCGCCAGGTCCATGGCGCCGGCGTTGGTCGTCATGATCAGGATGACGTTGCGGAAATCGATCTGCTTGCCGTTGTGATCGGTCAGCTTGCCGTGATCCATGATCTGGAGCAGCACGTTGAACAGGTCGGGATGCGCCTTCTCGATCTCGTCGAGCAGCAGCACGGCATAGGGATTCTGGTCGATGGCGTCGGTCAGCAGGCCGCCCTGGTCGAAGCCGACATAGCCGGGCGGCGCGCCGATCAGGCGCGAGACGCTGTGGCGCTCCATATATTCCGACATGTCGAAGCGGACGAGTTCGACGCCCAGCGTCATGGCGAGCTGGCGCGCGACCTCGGTCTTGCCGACGCCGGTCGGGCCGGAGAACAGATAGTTGCCGATCGGCTTCTCCGGCTCGCGCAGGCCGGCGCGCGCCAGCTTGATCGCGGCGACCAGCGCGTCGATCGCCTTGTCCTGGCCGAAGACCATGCGCTTGAGGTCGCGCTCCAGGTTGCGCAGCGTCTCCTTGTCGTCGCGCGAGACGTTCTTGGGCGGAATGCGCGCGATCTTGGCGACGACATCCTCTATGTCGCGCACCGCGATCGATTTCCGGCGCTTCGACGGCGCCACCAGGTTCTGCGCTGCGCCGACCTCGTCGATCACGTCGATCGCCTTGTCGGGCAGCTTGCGGTCGTGGATGTAGCGGGCCGACAGGTCGACCGCCGCGGTCAGCGCGTCGCTCGTATAGCGCACGCCGTGATGCTCCTCGTAATAGGGCTTCAGGCCGCGCAGGATCTTGATCGAATCCTTGAGCGACGGTTCGTGGATGTCGATCTTCTGGAAGCGGCGGACGAGCGCCCGGTCCTTCTCGAAATAGTTGCGGAATTCCTTGTAGGTGGTCGAGCCGATGCAGCGCAGCGCGCCGCTCTGCAAGGCCGGCTTGAGCAGGTTGGACGCGTCCATCGAGCCGCCGCTGGTCGCGCCGGCGCCGATCACCGTGTGGATCTCGTCGATGAACAGGACGGCGCCGGGCGTGTTCTCCAGCTCCTTCAGCACCGCCTTCAGCCGCTCCTCGAAATCGCCGCGATAGCGGGTGCCGGCGAGCAGCGCGCCCATGTCGAGGGCGTAGATCGTCGATTCGCCCAGCACCTCCGGCACCTCGCCGTTGACGATCCGGCGCGCCAGGCCTTCGGCGATCGCCGTCTTGCCGACCCCCGGATCGCCGACATAGAGCGGGTTGTTCTTGGTCCGCCGGCACAGGATCTGG
This sequence comes from Rhodospirillaceae bacterium, assembly GCA_009840595.1. Lineage (GTDB taxonomy): Bacteria > Pseudomonadota > Alphaproteobacteria > Bin65 > Bin65 > Bin65. The sequence goes on from VXNK01000057.1 coordinate 6,344, forward strand.
ACGGTGCGCTCGACTTCGGCCTCCCGGCCGATCAGCGGGTCGATCCGGCCGTCCGCCGCCTTGGCGTTGAGGTCGACGCAATAGGCGGCCAGCGCCTCAGTCCCTTGTTTGACGACCGATTCGCCGCCGGCGTCATCGTCGGCGCCTTCGGGCGTCCGCGCCGCGTCCTCGCCCGGCACCTTGGCGATGCCGTGGGAGATGTAGTTGACCGCGTCGAAGCGCGTCATGTCCTGCTCCTGCAGGAAATACACCGCGTGGGACTCGCGCTCGGCGAACATGGCGACGATGACGTTGGCCCCGGTCACCTCCTCGCGGCCGGAGGACTGGACGTGGATCGCGGCGCGCTGGAGGACGCGCTGGAAACCGGCGGTCGGCTTGGCGTCTTCGTCCCGTTCGGTGACCAGGCCGGTCAGCTCGGTGTCGATGTAGTCCGAGACCTCGGCGCGCAGCCTGTCGACGTCGACATTGCAGGCGCGCAGGACCGAGAGCGCGTCCTGATCCTCGACCAGGGACAGCAGGAGATGCTCCAGCGTCGCAAACTCGTGGCTGCGCTCATTGGCGAGCGCCAGCGCACGGTGGAGGCTACGTTCCAGATTTGACGACAGCATCGCGCCTGCCCCTCAGCCTGTCCCTCAAGAGGTCATTCCTTTTCCAGGGTGCATTGCAGCGGATGCTGGTGCTTGCGCGCCAGTTCCATGGTCTGGTTCACCTTGGTTTCCGCGATTTCGTAGGTGTAAACGCCGCAGACGCCGACGCCGCGCTGATGGACATGAAGCATGATGCGCGTCGCCTCCTCGCGACTCTTGCCGAAATAGCGCTCCAGCACATGGACGACGAACTCCATCGGCGTGTAGTCGTCGTTCAGCATCAGCACCTTGTAGAGCGCCGGCTTCTTGGTCCGGGTTTTCGACCGGACGATGACGCCCGTCTGACCGTCGCCGCCGTTGCGGTCCCTGTCGCTCATTGCAGCTCGCTCATTGCAGCTCGCTCATTCCCACTCGCTCATTTTCGGGCCGCTCTTTCCGCTTCGTTCCCGACTGTCCGCGGGCTTCCCGCGCCGGTCGGCGGACCGGCGCTTCGCCCACCCTTAGGCGC
>VXNK01000108.1 GCA_009840595.1 Rhodospirillaceae bacterium
TCCAGACCAATCGAAATCAGCCTGCGGCGAGCTGATATTCTCACACTCTGTGCTGTCCGGCGACCGGCCGGAGGCGGTGGCCGCCGTCGCCGCTGCGGCCGGCATCGAAGACTGGCGTGCCGGCTGCACGCCGCAGGACAAGCTGGCGGCGCTGGACTCCCTGCGTGCGAAGGGCGCGAAAATCCTGATGGTCGGCGACGGGCTCAACGATGCGCCGGCGCTGGCCGCCGCTCATGTCTCAATCTCGCCGTCGGGCGCCGCGGACATCGCCCAGGTCGCCGCCGACATCGTGTTCCAGAGCCGGTCGCTCCGGCCGGTGGCGGAGGCGCTGACGGTCGCGCGCCGGGCGCAGGCGCTGGTCCGGCAGAATATCGGCCTTGCCGTCGGCTACAACCTGTTCGCCGTGCCGCTCGCCGTTGCCGGGCTGGTGACGCCGATGGTCGCGGCGCTGTGCATGTCGGGCTCGTCCATCGTCGTGGTGCTGAACGCGGTCCGCCTCGCCGGCCGGCCGCGGCGCGCCCGCCGCGCGCCGATGGCAGCGGCGGCGGAGGCGGCGGCATGAGCGTGTTGGTCTACCTGATCCCGGTCGCCCTGCTGCTCGGCGGGCTCGGCCTTGCCGGTTTCCTGTGGGCGACCCGTTCCGGCCAGTTCGACGACCCCGAAGGCGCCGCCGAACGCATCCTGCTCGACGACGACGAGCCGGAGTAGCCCCGCGCCTTCAGTGGCTCATCAGGACCGGGACGGGCATCTGGTCGAGGATGTCCCGGGTCGCGCCGCCGAGGACGACTTCGCGGAAGCGCGAATGGCTGTAGCCGCCCATCACGACCAGGTCGGCGCTGTGATCGGCGGCGCGCGACATGACAACGTCGCTGACCCGGATTTCCCGTGCGACATGCTCGGCGAAGGTCGCGTTCGCCCCCATGCGGCCGGCGAAGCCGAGCAGCCGCTCGGTGTCGCCGGGCGCGGCCTTCCGCTCGCTGTCCGGCACGACCGTCAGGAACAGCACATCGGCCCCTGCCATGAAGGGCGCGGCGTCGTTGAGGGCGCGCACCGCCTCGCGGCTGCCGTCCCAGGCGACCAGGATCCGGTCGAAGTCGGCGCGCGCATCGACGTAAGGGTGAAACAGGACGGGCCGGCCGCTGCGCATCACGATGTCCGACACGCTCTCGCGCGTCAGGTAGTTCAGGGGGTCCTGCTCGTCCGGCTGGGCGACGACCAAGAGGCCGGCGGCCTGCGCGGCGCGGATCATCGCGGCGGCGCGGTCGCCTTCGGTTTCCAGCCAGTCGGTCGGCCCCGCGCCGGCCGCCTCCTCGAACCGCGGGCGCAGCGCGCCGATCTGCGCGGCGACCTCCGCGTTGTGGATCTCGCGCAGCCGGCCCATCGTCTCGTCGTTGGGCAGGGCCGGCCAGACCGCCGCCGCGGAGGCGGGATTGGGCAGCCGGGCATAGACGCCGACCAGTCCGGCGCCGTACCGCCCGGCGATCCCGGCGGCGAAGGCCACCCGTTTCGCGCAGTTCCGGTCGCCGTCGACATTCACTGCCACCCGATGGAACGCCATGGTCGCCTCCTGGTTCGAACCGGTGCGGAAACCAGATTACCCTGTCGCCCGGTCCGCAGCGTTGACTTGTATCAAATGCCGCCCCAACCGGAACGGCCGCACATTTCCCCTTCGGGGATTGCCCTGGGAAGGGGGCGCCGGGCGGATTGGGTGCCGAAAAGTAGACAGACCGTTCTGTTTTTTCGATATTGGTTGGCAGCCCGGCGAGCCGTGAAACGCCTCAACCCTGCGGAATCGCTGGGAAAACGCGATTCGAGAAAACGGTAAAATAATCCTAATAGGAAATATTACCAAAAATATCGGCCGGTCGCAGCGGGCGCACCTCGGGCGTTGGCGGAACCGATATAGGGCGTGAAAGCCGCCATATCAAGGAATGTTGTCGAAAAAAAGGAAATGTTTTTGGAGATCGTCCCGGCGAACCCCGCCGCTATGGCCCGCCGCTATGGCCCGCCGCTATGGAAGGCAGAGGGCGGCGGCCGAACCGCTTCCCTGCTCTACGGGCGCAGTTCCGTCCTACGCCGTAACCCGGTACTCCACCGCCGCGCCGTCGCGCAGGCCGCGGACCACGGCTTCCGAGGTCGAGACCAGGCCGAAATGGGTGCCGATGTCGTAGAGGCTCGACTCCTGCTCGCGCGGGCCGGTGGCGGCGACGCAGTCTTCCGGCACGATCACCCGGTAGCCGTGGAAGAAGGCGTCGTGGACCGTCGAGCGCACGCAGATGTTGGTGACGACGCCGACGACGATCAGCGTATCGGCCTCCATATCCTTCAGGCTGAGGTCGAGGTCGGTGTTGAAGAAGCCGGAATAGCGCCGCTTGACGATCTCGATGTCGCCGGGCTGCTTGTCCAGGGCGTCGATCACCTCCGCGCCCCAGCTGCCCTCGATGCAGTGGGGCGTGCGCTTGAGGAATTCGCGCTCGCGCCTGGCCTGTGGACGGTGGGTGTCCTTGATGAAGGCGACGGTCCCGCCGGTGTCGCGGACCGCCCGGATCACGGCATTCTGCGGCGGCACCAGCCGCTCGGAGCCCGGCAGCACCATCGCGCCGCCCTCGGCGCAGAAATCGTTCATCATGTCCACGACCAGGACCGCGGTGTGCGGCGGCGACAGAGTCATGCTGTCGTCGCTGTGCCGGTGGGCGGAAAAGCTGTCCATCGGGGACTCCCGGCTTGGGGCCGTCTACAATAGCGCCGTGCATCGACGATGAGAAGGAGGCGCCGATGAGCGACACCGCTAAGCGGAGCCGGACCGGCCGGACCGGCCCCGAAGTCGGCCGGCGGACCGTGCTGAAGGCCGGCGCCGCGGCGGCAGGCGCGGTCGCGGCAGGCCCGCTCGCCGTCGTTTCGCGCCGCGCCCGCGCCGCGGACCGGCTGCGGGTGCTGACATGGCCGGGCTACGAAGAAAAGGCGGTCGCCGAGGAGTTCGAGGACACGCACGGCGTCAGGCTGGAATTCAAGGTCTATATCGGCGGCGAGCAGATGCTCCGGTCGTTCAACCGGGCGCCGCGCGGGACCTACGACACCGTGCTGGTCGACGCCGAGTACGTTCGCAGGCTCGCCGCCATGGACGCGATCGAACCCTACAGTCCGGGAGAGATACCGGAACTCGCCAACTACCACCCCCGGTTCAGGACCATGCGCCAGGTCAGGGCGGCCGGCGGGCTGGTATGGGGCACGGCCACGCGGTTCGGATTCTACGCCATCTCCTACAACGCCGACCGCATGAGCCGGGCGGCGAGCGGGGACTGGAATTCGCTGTTTCTGCCGGAACTTGCCGGCCGGATCGGCGTTCTGGACTGGTATCTGCCGAATATGGGCATTGCGAGCCTCGCGGTTCATCCCGGCAAGCAAAACCCCTACGACCTGAGCGACGAGCAACTGGGCGCGGTTAGGGCGTGGCTGCTCAGACTGAGGCCACAGGTCGGCATGCTGGGCGCCAGCAGCCGGCCCATCGTGCAGGCGATGATCGACGGCGACATCGTTGCCGCCATGGTTGGAGACCTCGATATCGATCTCAAGCTCGCCGGTTACCCCAACTTCGAGGCAACGATTCCGAAACAGGGCGGCATCCGCTGGCAGGAAGTGGCCACCGTATGCAAGCAAAGCCGGAACAAGGATCTCGCTCTCGAGTGGATCAGGTATGTCAGTCAGGCCCATGTCCAAGCGAAGCTCGGTTTCGCCAAGGCGTTCAAGGCCCGCGGCCCGAACCTCAAGGTCGCGGACCATTGGACCGCGGAGCAGAACCGGCTCATGGGCTACGACCCCGATCCCGAAAACCGCGGCCGGATGCGGGTGGAGGCGTTGATCGACCGCAGCGTCGCCCGCGACCTCCCGGTCCGGCAGGAGGCGAAAGCCTGGATCGACATTTTTAACGAATTCAGGGCCGGCTAGGGCCGCCCGATGGTGCCGGCCCAACGACACCGCCGCGGCGTATCGACGGCGCCCTAAGCGGACCGGGCGCCGGCCGCGAGCAGTTCGATCATCTTGTCGCGCATGACGAATTTCTGCGGCTTGCCGGTCACGGTCATCGGCAATTCGTCGACGAAGCGGACGTAGCGCGGAATCTTGTAGTGGGCGATCTGGCCGCGGCAGAAGTCGCGGATCGAGTCCTCGGTCTCCGCCGCGCCCGGCTGCAGGACGATCCAGGCGCAGACCTCCTCGCCGAAACGCTCGTCCGGCACGCCGAAGACCTGGACGTCCAGGACGCTGTCGTGGCGCAGCAGGAATTCCTCGACCTCGCGCGGATAGACGTTCTCGCCGCCGCGGATCAGCATGTCCTTGACCCGGCCGACGATCTCGCAATAGCCCTCGGAATCGATGGTCGCCAGGTCGCCGGTGTGCATCCAGCCCTCGGCGTCGACCGCCTCGCTCGTGCGCTCCACGTCGCCCCAGTAGCCGCGCATCACCAGGTAGCCGCGGGTGCATAATTCGCCCCGTTCGCCGACCGGCAGCGTCCGTCCGTCGTCGGGATCGACGATCTTGCATTCGGCGTGCGGCTGAATCCGCCCGACCGTCGAGACCCGCTTTTCGATCGGATCGTCGACCGCGCTCTGGAACGAGACCGGGCTGGTCTCGGTCATGCCGTAGGCGATGGTGACGTCCGACATGTTCATGTCGCCGATCACCTGCTTCATGGTCTCGATCGGGCAGGGCGCGCCGGCCATGATGCCGGTGCGCAGGGCCGACAGGTCCGCCTGCGCGAAGTCCGGATGGGACAGCATGGCGATGAACATGGTCGGCACGCCGTAGAGGCCGGTGCATTTCTCGTCGTTCAGCGCCTTCAGCGTGTCGGCCGGGTCGAAGCCCTCGCCGGGGAACACCATGGCCGCGCCCTTGGTGACGCAGCCCAGCGTGCCCATGACCATGCCGAAACAGTGGTAGAGCGGCACCGGGATGCACAGCCGGTCGGCCGCGGTGAAGCGCATCGCGTCGGTGGTGAAGCGCGCGTTGTTGACGATGTTGCGGTGGGTGAGCGTCGCCCCCTTGGGCGCGCCGGTGGTGCCGCTGGTGAACTGGATGTTGATCGGGTCGCCGGGCTCCAGGGTCGCGCCGATGTCGTCGACCATCTTCAGCGCGGCCGGCCCGGCCATGCCGGCGACGTCGCCGAAATTGACCATGCCGGGGGACTTGGCGTCGCCCATGCGGATGACGGTGCGCAGATGGGGCAGCTTTGCCGATTGCAGCCTGCCGGGCTCGGCGTCCGCCAATTCCGGCGCCAGCGATTGCAGCATCTCCAGGTAATGGCTGGTCTTGAAGGACTCGGCGAGGATCACCCCTTTGCAGCCGACCTTGTTGAGCGCGTATTCCAGCTCGGCCAGCCGGTAGGCCGGGTTGATGTTGACCATCACCGCGCCGATCTCCGCGGTCGCGAACTGGGTCAGCAGCCATTCCGGCCGGTTCGGCGCCCAGATGCCGATGCGGTCGCCCTTGCCGAAGCCGAGCGCCACCAGGCCGGCGGCGAAGCGGCGCGCCTCTTCTTTCAGTTCGCGCCAGGTCCAGCGCAGGCCGCTGTCGCAGAACACAGCGGCGGTCGCGGCGGGCCAGGCGGCGGCGGTTTCGGCCAGCAGCGCGCCGATGGTCTTTTTCAGCAGCGGCGGCGCCGGCGCGCCGACGACGTGGGAAAGGCCATCGCGCGGTCCCTGGTCGTGGGCCGCGTCCGCGAGAGCGCCGGCCGGGGCCTTGTCCAGCGACTCGATCGGCTTGGCGAGATCTACGGTCCAGTCGGTGCTCATGGCTCCAGGCTCCGGGCTATGGCGTCCGGGCTACAGGGTCCGCCAGTCTTCGTCTTGTTCGAAGGCGTGCGCGGCCCGATAGATCGTCGATTCGTCGTAGTGCTTCCCGGTCAGCATCAGGCCGACGGGAAGGCCGTCGCTCAGGCCGCAGGGAATGCTCATCGACGGATGCCCGGTGATGTCGAACGGCGCGGTGTTCGGGATCATCTCGAACGCGCGCTGAATATACACGTCCAGGGGCGCGTCGGGGCCGGGAATCGGCGGCGCGACCATCGGCAGGGTCGGCATCAGCAACAGGTCGTAGCGGCCGAGCGCGTCGTCGTAGGCGGCGGTCAGCTGGCGCGCCAGATTCTGCGACTTGGCGAAATAATGCCCGCGATGGTGCTTCAGCATGTATTCGCCGATCATCATGGTGATCTTGAGGCTGTGGGACAGCTCGTCCGCCCGCGCGCGCCAGTTGGCGTGGGCGTCGAGCAGGCTGGTGACGTAGAGGCCCTTCCAGCTCGTGCCGAAGCCGTTGCCCTTCATCATCGTGTTGGTTGCGCCCTCCAGCGCCACCGGCGTCCAGATCGCCAGGCCGTCGCTGTGCATCGGGATCGAGACGTCCTCGACCGTCGCGCCCATGGCGCGGAACCGCTCGGCCGCCGCGCGCACCCTGGCGTCCACACCGGGCTCGCTGCTGTCCAGGCCGAAGCCCTCCTGCACGACGCCGATGCGCATGCCGCCGGCGCCACGGCCGAGCGCCTTGGTGTAGTCGTCCACCCGCGGCTTGTACTGGCGCGGGTCCAGCCCGTCCGCGCCGGCGATGACCTCGAGCAGCAGGGCGTTGTCCGAAACGGTGCCGGTCATCGGGCCGGTATGGTCGATGGTCGGCTCGATCGGCATGACGCCGGTATAGGGCACCAGCCCGTGGGTCGGCTTCATGCCGTAGCAGCCGCTGAACGACGCGGGGATGCGGATCGAGCCACCCTGGTCGCCGCCGATCGCCATGTCGACCTCGCCGGCGCCGACCAGCGCGCCGGAACCCGACGACGAGCCGCCGGCCGTGTGGCCGATCTTCCACGGATTGTGCACCGGGCCGGTGGCGTTGGTGTGGCTGCCGCCGGACAGGCAGAAATATTCGCAATGGGCCTTGCCGGCGATGGTCGCGCCTTCGTCCAGCATCCGGGTGACGATGGTGGCGTCGACGTCCGGCGTATAGCCCTCCAGGGTCGAGGCGCCGTTCATCATCGGCACGCCGGCGAGGCAGACATTGTCCTTGAGCGCGACCGTCTTGCCGCTGAGCCGGCCGCCCGGCGCGCCGCGGATCTCGCACTTGATGTACCAGGCGTTCATCGGGTTTTCGCCGGCGCCGGGCCGGTGGCCGGGCGTGCGCGGGTATTTGACCGCCGGCGGCGCGTCGAGCAGCGCGTCGACCCGGTCGTAGGCCGCCAGCGTCGGCTCCATCAGGTCGAGGAAGGACTGGATCTCGCCGTCGCTCATGCTCATGCCAAAGGAGCGGACGATGTCGCGTATCTGGTCCAGGGTGGGGCGTCTGACGGTCATGGCATTTCCGATCGGCTGGGCCGGGGGCGGCGGGGTCGGTTCGGGCC
>VXNK01000093.1 GCA_009840595.1 Rhodospirillaceae bacterium
CTGCGCGTGCCGGCCGGCGCTATGCCGATAGCGGATACCGGCGGCGCGCCATGACCGGCGGTCGCAATTTCGAAGACCCGGCCGCCGCGCCGGACCGGGCGCCCGGTCCGGAGGCATCGCGGCCCGGATCGCCCCGCCAGCCTGCAGATCCGCCTGCGGATCCGCCCCCGGATTTCCCCCCGGACTTTCCCGGGCCGCTCGATCCCGACCATCCGCAATGGCTGCGCCGGCGCAAGAAGCTCAACATCCTGTTCGGCGCCAGCCTGGCGACCTTTCTCGGCGTCGGTCTTGCGGCCATCGCCAACATGGTCCGGGGCCTGCCGGTCGACCCCAACGCCGCGTCGGTCATGTGGCCGCTGGGCAGCGCCACGGCCGCCGCGGCCGGCCTCTATGTCTGGCAGGGCGTGCGGCGAAGCGATGGCGGCGGCTGGCGGCACGACCGGTGGGGCGGCCATCGGGACGGGCACCGATGATCGCCCTCGCCGCCAGCCTGGCCGGCGCCCTCTTGCGCGCGAAAGCCGTCCGCCGGGCGCTGGCCGTCCTGGCCGCCGGCGCCGCCATCCTGTTCGCCGTGCGGCGCGCCCTGGACTCGGCCGAGCGCCGCGGCGCGCAGAAGCGCCAGGCCGAAATCGACCGCGAAACCCTGAGGAGGATAGACGATGCGAACCGCGCTGAAAGCGACGCTAATTCCGGCTCTGCTCGCGACCGCCGCCTGCACGACCGCTTCAACCGCGACTGACGCCAGCTGCCGCGCCTTCCGGCCGATTACCTTCTCGGCGCGCGGCGACACGCCGGAAACCGTCCGCCAGGTCAAGGCCCACAACAGCAAATGGGTCTGCCTCTGCGAAGGCGACTGCCCGGAGCGGCGGCGGGCGGGGGTGAAGGGGCGGCGCGGGTAAGGTGGCGTGTTTCCCGCGCCGTGCGCCCCTCGATACGCCCCTCGATACGGCGCTGGCGCGCCTACTCGGGATGAGGGCGTGTATTGCGTTCACTCTCCTTCCCCCTCACCCTGAGTAGCCCCGGCCCCCGGCCGGGGCGTATCGAAGGGCGGGGCGTATCGAAGGGCGCGGAGTCAGGCCTGCGCGATCTCCGGCGCGTGCCCGACCGGGAAGGCGACCGAGCGGGCGACGAAGCACATGGCGCCGGCCTTTTCGTGCAGCCGCTCCGCTGCCGCGGCATCGCTGTCGCGGGTTATCGTCACCCGCGGCCGGAGCGTGACGCCGGTAAATTCGCCGGCGCCGTCGCCATGGGTCCGCATCGTGCCCTCGGCGCGGTCCTCGTAGGCCGTGACGACGACCCCGGCGCTCGCGCACAGATGCAGGTACCAGAGCATGTGGCAGGCCGAGAGCGCGGCGACCAGCAGGTCCTCCGGATTGTGCCGGTCGGCATCGCCGCGGTAGGCCGGATCCGCCGAGCCGCGGAGCACCGGCTTGCCCGGGCAGGCGATGTTATGCTCCCGGCCGTAGCCCCGGTAGCGGCGCGTGCCCTCGCCCCGGTTACCGGTCCAGGTGACCGTCGCGGTGTAGGTGTGGTCCTTCGGCATAGGTCCCCCCCTTGGAAGATCGTGACGATACCGCCCAGCCGCCCCGGTCCGCGTCAAGGCAAGGCGCCGATCGCCGGACGATCTCGCGGTCCGTTTCTTGCCCAACAAAAAATAAACGCGATTATCCCATAGCAACAAGTATTACTTGTCAAGCCAATCTGACTCCGCTCTAATGGCTGAATGGCAGACGACAGCGAATTCCGGGCCTACCCCTACATCCTGAAGGTTCTGGGCGATCTTGGCTGGGATACCAGGTCGCCGCGCCGTGGCGGGCAAGTCTACACCCAAGGCGAATTTCGCCGCCACGACAGTCTGCTTACGGAGGCACTGGGCCGGAAGGCCCCGGAGAACGTCGTTGTCATTCCGTGGGACGGCGGGCCGCGCTACTGGATCATCGAAGCGAAGCCGACGCACCGGGGCCTGAACAAAGCCCTGAGCGAAGCGCAGGGCTATGCCGACAGGGTGAATATCGTCGACGACCGCGGCACGGCGCGCTTCGCTACCGGGATCGCGGGGACGCCCGATCAGTCCTTCTACGTCAGGACGACTTATTGGGACGGGCAGGCATGGCAGGAAGTGGCGATCAACAATTTCAAGGCGACCGGCTTCCTGACGCTTGAGCAGTGCCTCAACATTCTCAGCCAGAACAGCCCGCGCATCCTCGATTACGATGTCAATCTCGACCTGTTCCTCGCCAAAGCGAACGACATCAACAAGACGCTGCACGCCAATGCGGTCGCCGCCCGCGACCGGGCAAAGCTGGTCGCCGGGCTGCTTCTGGCGCTGGCCGAAGACAGCACGCTGAGGATCAACCGGAGCCCGCGCACGCTGGTCGGCGACGTGAACTCGCGCATCGAGTCCCTGTTGGACCGACACCGCAAGGTGGATTTCCTGCCGGAAGTCCAATTGAAGCTCCCGGCGAACAACGAGAACCACCGCAAGTATTGGTCGGCCATCGTGGAGACGATGCAGCACCTTCGGGAAATGAACATTAGGTCGGCGATCAACAGCGGGACCGACGCGCTGGGCCAGTTCTATGAGACGTTCCTGAAATACGCGAACGACGCGAGCGAAATGGGGATAGTCCTGACTCCCCGGCACATCACGCGGTTCGCGGTGTCCGTGCTGCACATCCAGCACGAGCACGCCATCTACGACCCGACATGCGGGACCGGCGGGTTCCTGGTAGCCGCGCTCGATACGATCCGGGCGAGCCACCACGGCACGCATCCCGATGTGTACGACCGATTCCGCAACGACTTTCTGCACGGGATAGAGCAAGCCGACGATGTTTTCGGCCTGGCGCTGGTCAACATGATCTTCCGGGGCGACGGCAAGAGCCGCATTCACAACGGGAATTGCTTCGACAGCACATTCATTCGCCACAACGGGCGCATCGTCAGGCTCCGCAAGGACGATCCGAGGCCGGAAGATGCCGTTCGGCCCTTCGCCCGCGTGCTGATGAATCCGCCCTTTGCGATGCCTGAACCCGAACACGAATTCGTCAATCATGCTTTGGAGCAAACCCAAGCCGGGGGCCTGCTGTTCGCCATTCTCCCGAACGGTCCGATCACCGGGCAGACCGAAGGGTATCCGCAGTGGCGCAAGGAGCTGGTGCAGCGGCACACCGTCAGGGCGGCGATCAAGATGCAGCGCAGCCTGTTTCACCCTTCGGCCGACAAAGTGACCTACGCGCTCATTCTCGAAGCGTGGCGCCCGCACAGGGCCGACGATGCAGTCTTTTTCGCGCATCTGTACGACAACCTGAGCGCCAGCAGGCTGTCCAAGTGGGTCAATGTATCGGAACGGCGAGACAACCTGGACAGGCTGACAGCCGAATTACGGGTATTCATGGCCGGGTCGGCGGAGAATGTGTCAGAGATTCCGACCGAAAGCGGCACCGGGACTTTGGATCTGGAAACCTGCGACTTCGCCCCGGAAGCCTATCTGACCAACCCGCCCGACGCCGGGCCGACGCCGCCGGAAGGGCTGTTCGTAGCACTGACGCGGCGCGCGTTCCGATCCGCTCGCGGCCCGATGCCAGTCCCGGAGCGGGCACAGGCGCATCGGCTCGATGACCTGTTCGACATCAAGCGCGGCGAGGTCACAGCCGTCAAATACCTGCCGCGCGGAGACATCCCGATCATCACGACGACCGAACAGGACAACGGCATCGAAGGGTATTACGACCTCGGGAACGATGGCGTCATTCATCGCGACGCCATCACCATCACCGTCAACGGCTCCGGCGGAAAGGCTTTCTGGCACCCCTATTCGTTTGCCGCGGTCGGCGACGTGCTGGTCTGCAAGTGGCGGGCCGACCTGCCGGCCGACTCGGCGTTCAAGCTGTATGTCTGCGACGCGATCAACCGAAACGCATGGCGATTTTCCTGGAGCAGGAAAGGCACGCTGGGGCGGCTGCTCGCCGATGTCCAGGTAGTCTTGCCTATGACGGGCGATCAGATAGACTTCAGCTACATACGCCGGGCAATGAAGCGCGCACAGGGCTACGACGCTTTGGTGGCGCTGTTGGACGAGGAATGACGATGGCGAGGAAGTCCCAGGCGATCGCCCCGGCCGGGCAGCCGGGCGGCAGAAAACCGGAAGCCTCTCCCAATGAGGTCGCCCGCGCGCTGCGCCAGACTGCGAGCAAGTCGCAACTGGAAAATCGAGAAGATACGGGCTTGACCAAGCCGGACGGCAACAAGGACGCCTTCGCCGCTATGCTGCGGCGGGCCGTGCCTGACGAATCAGTTCCATCAGAAGCGGGAACATCAGATCGGGACGCTTCCTGACGTTGTGCCGGAAGTCGAACTCCGCGAGATACTTGGGCAGGTGCTTCGCGGACACATGAACGTGCGTCCCGCGGATCGACCGCTTGATCTGTGACCAGTAGCCTTCGATGCTGTTGGTGTGCGATCCGCCCTTCACCCATTCCTGCGCCCCATGATGCACCGTCCGGTGCGTGTAGCCGCGCTTCGCCAGTCCGCGATAGGCGAACCACTCATCGGTGTGAACGACCGAACCCTGCCGGACGTTCCTGACGATCTCCGGCTCGATGGTGCGCCGCTTGGCGTCGGGAACCACCTTGCTCTTGACCGGCCCCTGCCGCTGTTTCAGTCCGACGACGACCGACTTGCCATCGGCGCCGCGACCGCGTTTGCCGGGCCGCTTTCCGCCAACGTAGGTTTCGTCCGCCTCGACCTCGCCGAACAGGCCGGACACGTCCATGCCCGCCATCAGCTTGCGCAGTTCATGGCCTATCCGCCATGCCGTCTTGTAGGTCACGCCCAACTGGCGCTCCAGTTCCTTCGCGGCGACGCCATGCCGAGTCGTTGTGAACAGGTACATGGCAAAGAACCAGTCCCGGAGCGGCGTGCGGCTTTTCTCGAACGGCGTGCCGACGCAGGGGTAGACGTGGCCGCCGCAGAACTGGCAGGCATAGGCCCGGCGCTTGGCGATCCGGTGATATTTGGTGTGCCGCTTGCACTCCCGGCAGAACGGGTTGTCGCCGTAGCGCAGTTCCATGATCTTCGCCAGGCAGGCGTCGTTGTCGGGATAATCGGCGTCGAACTGGCGGAAGGTGTAGGTCTGTGGCATGGTGTTTTCTCCCTTGCCACAGATATGGGGATTCGTTATTTACTTGTCAAGAAGGGATAATCGCGAAAATAAATTTGTTGGGCAAGGCTTGTCCGGGGAAAACCCGGAATCCTCTCCGGAACAACCAGAGTGCCGCCCCGCTCAGAACCGCGCCACGATCTTGCCGAACACGTCGCGGTCGCGCAGGCGTTCGATGGCGGCCGGGAAATCCGCCAGGGCGATCTCGCTGTCGATGACGGGCAGGAGGCCGGCCGCCATCTTGTCGAGGCTCTCCCGGCAGTTGCGCACCGACGAGCCGAACGAACCGATGATCCTGAGCTGCTGCTGGAACAATGAATAGAGGTTGGTCGGCGCGCTGACGCCGCTGGTCGAGCCGCAGGTCACCAGCCGGCCGCCGCGCTTCAGCGAGAGCAGGCTGCCGGGCCAGGTGTCCGGCCCGACATGCTCGAACACGACGTCGACGCCCTGCCGGCCGGTCAGCCGGCGGACCCGACCCTCGAAGCGCTCTTCGCGATAGTCGATGACATGGTCGGCGCCGAGCGCGGCGGCCTTCTCGGCCTTGTCTGCGCTGCCGACGGTCGTGATGACCGTACAGCCGATCGCCTTGGCCATGCGGATCGCCGTCGAGCCGATGCCGCTGCCGCCGGCATGGACCAGGATCGTCTCGCCCGGCTCCAGCTTCGCGTTGTCGAACAGCATGTGCTGGACCGTGGCGAAGGTGACGGTCGTGCAGGCCGCCTGCACCGCGCTGACGCCGTCCGGCACCTTCAGCACCCGCACCGCCGGGGCGACGAGGCGTTCGCGGGCCAGCCCGTCGACATGGAAGCCCATGATGCCGCCGATATCCTCGCACAGGTTTTCCTGCCCGGCCCGGCAGCGCCGGCAGACGCCGCAGAACAGACCGGGATAGACGATGGCGAGATCGCCGGGCGCGACATGACCGACGCCGGGGCCGACCGCCTCGACGATGCCCGAACCCTCGACGCCGACGATCAGCGGCAGCGCCCGCTTGGCGAAGGCCATGCCGCGGACGCCGAACAGGTCGATATGGTTGAGCGACAGGGCCCGCATGCGCAGCAGAACCTCGCCGTCGCCGGGCGGCGGCGGATCGGCGACTTCGTCGAAGCTCAACTGCTCTTCCTCGATCAGGCGCAGGGCGCGCATCGGCGGTGCTCCGGTTGCCGTGCCGTCTGACGCGAATATCGGTCCGCCGCGCCGGCGCACAACCGGCCGCGCTGCCACACCCCTTAACCCCGACCCGCCACCATCAAAGGAGTCCCGCCGATGGCCCTGTCCGCCATTGCCCTGTGTTCGCGCGCCCTGCTCCGGCTCGGCGCCCGCTCCATCGCCTCGTTCGACGAAGGCACCGCCGAAGCCGAGGTCTGCGCCAACCTCTACCCGGTCGCCCGCGACGCGCTGCTGAGCGCCCATTCCTGGAACTTCGCCACCGGCCAGGCCCGGCTGGCGCGGCTCAGCGCCGTGCCGGTCGCCGATTTCAGCCACGCCTTCCAGCTGCCGGGCGATTTCCTGCGCGTGCTGTCGGCCGGCGGCGGCGGACGGGGCCGCGGCCTGCGCTACCGCATCCACGAGCGCCGGCTGCACGCCAACGCCGAGGCGGTCACCCTCACCTACATCTTCCGGCCGGACGAGAGCACCTTCCCGCCCTTCTTCGACCAGGCGCTGATCCATCGCCTCGCCGCCGATTTCTGCCTGCCGCTCACCGAGAGCACCAGCCGGGCCGAGCTGCTCGAGAAGATCGCCGACGAAAGCTGGCGCCGCGCCCGCCTGACCGACGCCCAGGAAGACACGCCCAAGGCGATCGAGGACTTCGCCCTCATCCGCGCCCACGGCGGCGGCACCGGAAAGACAAACTAAGGCCCGGCCGCCTGAACGGCCTGCCATGCCCTGTTTCGCCTTCGATCCTATCGACCCCGATCTCGAACTCCGGGGCACCGCCGGAATCCCCCTCCCCTTGGGGGAGGGGCTAGGGGAGGGGTCGTCCGCCGCTGTACTGATGTCCGATTCCGGCACCGCGACAGAGGCCGTGGACCCCTCCCCCTAACCCCCTCCCCCAAGGGGAGGGGGTTAGGGGGTGGGG
>VXNK01000030.1 GCA_009840595.1 Rhodospirillaceae bacterium
ACCCCCCCCGCGCCCCCCACCCCCCCCCCCCCCTCCTCCCGCGGGCCCCCCCCCCCCCCGGGGGGTGCCGCGGCCCCCCCCCCGGGGGGGGGGGGGGCCCCCCCCCCCCCCCCGAAACTACATCCTCAGGGTATGCGCGCCTAGTTGCAGGCGAGCTTCTTCAGTTCGGCGACGCGCTTGGCGCCCACCTTCTCGGCAAGGCGCGCCCACTCGGTCTCGTAGGCGGCGTCGACATAGGCCTTGTTCTCGGCGTCCGAGAATTTGATCTTGGTGACGTGGCCCTTGAGCGACTCCCAGTCCTTCGCTTCGAGGGCCTGGTAGTATTTCACCATGCCCGGTTCGTAGCCGACCGAGATTTCGGTGATCTTCTTCCGGGCGTCGGCCGGCAGCTTCTTCCACCGGTCGAGGTTCATGATGGCGCCCATGTTCGAGTTGCCGAAGAAGGGCAGGTCGATCACGTATTTCGCCTTCTTGACCCAGCCGCGCTTGAGCACGCCGGCGGTCGGCCAGCCGAAGCCGTCGACCACGCCGCGCTCCAGGGCCGTGTACACCTCCGGCGAGTTCATGGTTACCGGCGCCATGCCGAGCTTCTTCATCATCTTGTCGTAGAGCGAACCCGTGCGCATCTTCAGGCCCTTGAGATCGGCCAGCGTCTTCGCGTTCTTGTTCATCCACAGATAGAAGTTGCCGTACTGGACCCGGGCCATCAGCTTCAGGTTCAGCTTCGCCATCTGGGCGTCGAGATGGGCGAAATGGCCGTTGTTGCGCTCGTCCGGAATGGTGCATTTCGACAGCCAGCTCGACGCCGTCTCGGGCGCGCGGTCCTGGATGTCGGCGAACACGGCGAAGATGATGTCGATCACGCCGTTGCTGGCCGCGTCCCATTGCTGGCGGCGGCCGATCACTTCCGGCCCGCCGATATAGTTGATTTTCAGCGTGCCCTTGAGCGCGGCGTTCACCTTGCCGACCCAGTCGTGGGACGATTTCATCACCGGATGCTTGTGCGGAATGAAGGCGATGGCGCGCATGCCGGTTTCGGCCATCGCGAGCGACGGGGCGGCGGCAATGGCCGCAGCGCCGATCAAAAGGCTCAATTTACGCATTTCCTGCTCCTCGATTTTCCCGCCATTATGGCTCCCTCCCGAAGGAATCCCGGGATAGCGCTGCGAAGCCTACCCGACCGGTCGGCGGATTTCCAGCGCTTGCAGCGGGCGGCGCCCATGCGCGGCTGTCCGCTGAAGCGTGTATTTGCGTGGATCGCTCACCGGAGGAGGGCAAACAAGCGCCGGAAATCGGGCAGCGGGCTGCCGATGGCGGCCCGTTCGAGCGCCTCGATATCCGGCGGGGCGGACGCGCGGCGGGCGTTGGCCCGGAACTTGGCCAGTACCTTGCCGGCATCCGGCGGCGCCGATGAGGCCGGCCGTTCGAACCGCCGCCCGTCCGCACAGTCGAGGATCAGCACGCCGTCGAAACCCCGGCCGAGCGCCGGGTCTTCCTCATGGGTCAGGCGCGCCGCCAGATCGAGGATTGCCGGGTCGGTGCGCGACGGGGCGTCCAGCGCGTCGAGGGTCACCGCGCCTTCGGCGAGCGCGACGGCGAGCAGGTAGGGCAGGCTGGCGATCGCCGCCATTTCGTTGTCCGGCCGGATTTTGGCGGGCCGCGGCGCGCACACGATTTGCGCCGCCCAGGGCGCGATCCGGCAGACGCCGCCGGCGATGTCGCGCCCCGTCAGGCCATGCTCGCGCCGCAGGTCGATGGCGGCGTCCAGATAGGGCTGAATGACGTGGGCGCAGGGATAGTATTTGAAATGGGCGTCCGCGCCGCGCCAGTCCGCGCCCAGCCCCTCGGTGAGGCTGGCCGGCGGCACGTCTTCGCCGTCGAGCAGCGCGGCGTAGAGATTGTGCCGGCCGTCGAGCACCCCGGCCGGGCCGCGGAAGCCTTCCGCCGCCATCTGCGCTGCGACGATGCCGCCATGGGCCGCCCAGCCGGCGTGCAGCCATTTCGACCAGGAACCGTCGGCGACGAACGCCATCAGGCCGCCCGCCATGCTGCCGGCCAGGCCGAAGGCGTTGGCTATCGCCGCGCCGTCGAGGCCCGTCAGCCGCCCGGCCGCCGCCGCCGCCGCGAAGGGGCCGACGATGCCGGTAGCGTGCAGGCCGCGGACGTGGAAGCGCCGGCCCGCGACGCGGCCGAGCCGTGCGGCCACCTCGTAGCCGGCAACGATGGCCGCGGCGATGTCGGTATCCGCTGCGCCGGTCGCCTCGCCGACCGCGAGCGCCGCCGGCACCACGACCGAGCCGGGATGGACCACGGAATCCGGGAAGGTATCGTCGAAATCCCGGCAATGGGCGGTCACGCCGTGGACGAAGGCCGCCCAGGCCGCCGCCGCCCGGCTGCCTTCCGGAAGGAGGCCGGCTTCGCCGCTCTTTCCCTGCCGGCCTGCGACCGCGCGCGCCGCCGCCGCGGCGTCTGTGGACGCGCCCGCCAGGACGAGGCCCAGCGTATCGAGCACGCGCAGGCCGATCAGCGGGTGCTGCGAATCCGGCACGTCCGTCCATTGCAGGCCGGCCGTCCAGTCGGCGAGGATGCGCGCAGCGGCGCGGTCTGCCGGGGCGGTCAAAGGACTTCCCGGAGCAGGTCCTCGACCTCGCCGGCCGTCACCGGCCGCGGGACGTGGGGCATCATGTAATCGTCCATCGCCAGCGCCGCGATCGGTCCGAGATCGCCGTCGGTCAGGCCGACGTCGGTGAGCCGCTGCGGGATCGGCAGGGCGCCGACCATTTCCGCCATCGCGTCCGCCGCCGCCGCGCCGGCGTCGTCCGCCGAAAGCCCGCCGGTGGGCGTGCCCATCGCTTCGGCGACCCAGATTTGCCCGTCGCCCAGCGCCGGCAGCAGGCGGCGCATGGCCGGCGCGAGCAGGATCGAATGGGCGATGCCGTGCTGCAAGCCGTGCCGGCCGCCGAAGATATGACCGAGGGCGTGGACGACGCAGACCATGGTGTTGATGCCGGCGACGCCGGACATCAGGCAGGCCATCTGGCAGTCGGCGCGGGCGTCCAGGTCGTCAGGCTTTTTGACGGCGCGGGGCAGGGCGCGATGCAGCAGCCGCGCGCCGTGCAGCGCGAGCCCGGTCGTGACCGGCTGGCGTGTGCGGGCGTAGAGGGATTCGATGCAGCGGGCCATCGCCGTCATGCCGGTGAGCGCGCTCAGCACCGGGTCGGCATAAATCGCCATTTCCGGGTCGAGAATCGTCGCGTCCGGCACCATGCGCCGGTCCCAGAACAGCAGCTTGGTGCGTTTTTCCGGGTCGCGCAGCCCGGCGGTCGGCATGACGTCGCTGGACGAACCGGCGGTGGTCGGCACCGCGATATGGGCGATGCCGGGATCGGGCATGGCGGCCCGTTCCATGCCTCTGGCGCCGAAGTCGATGGTGTAGGGCGCGAAGTCGCCGCCGGTCGCCCGCAGCAGGGCGATACCCTTGCCGGCGTCGATCGCGCTGCCGCCGCCGACGCTCACGACCGTGTCCGCGCCGCAGGCGTCGAACTGCGCCGCGGCCTCCATGACCCGGGCATAGGGCGTATGGGCGGTCATGCCGTCGTAGACGCCGGCCAGCCGGCCGCCGAGCGCCCGCTGCACCTTTTCCAGCATCGGCCCCGAGGCGACCGTCCGGCCGCACACGACGAAGGCGCGCGCCCGGCCGAATTCAGCCATCAGCTCGGGCAGCCGGGCGACGCTGCCGCGGCCGTGGCGGACCTTGCGCGGCCAGTCCTGGATCAGCCCTTCAATCATCGGCAGCCTCCGTGGGCTCCGGCCCTGCTCCGGCCCGGGCATCGCGGATCGCCCGCCAGACCCGGTGCGGCGTCGCCGGCATGTCGAGACGGGTGACGCCGAGCGGCGCCAGCGCGTCGAGGATCGCGTTGATGGCGGCCGGCGCCGCGCCCAGGCTGCCGGCCTCGCCGATTCCCTTGGCGCCCAGCGGGTTGTGTGCCGAGGGGATTTCGTGCAGGGCGAGCGCGAAGGGCGGCAGGTCGGCGGCGCGGGGCAGGGCATAGTCCATGAAGGAGCCGGTCAGCAACTGGGCGCTGCCCGGCTCGTAGATCGCGTGTTCGAGCAGGGCCTGGCCGACGCCGGTCGCGACGCCGCCGTGAATCTGGCCTTCGACGACCAGCGGATTGACGATCCGGCCGGCGTCCTGGGCGATGGCGTAGCGGTCGAGGGCTACGGCACCGGTCTCCGGGTCTACCTCGACCTCGCAGAGATGGCAGCCGGCGGCCGACGTGCCGTGTTCCGGGCGGTAGCCGGCCGCGGCGTCGAATTCTTCGCCGTCCTGCGCCGCCAGCCCGGCCAGCGCCGCCAGGCCGATCCGGCGGTCGGTGCCGGCGATGGCGAAGACGCCGCGCGCGTAGGTCACGTCGCCCGGGGCGGCCTCCAGCGCCTGCGCCGCCATCGCCCGGCCGGTCTCGATCAGGGCGTCGGCCGCCAGCAGGGCCGAGGAGCCGCCGATCGTCAGCGAACGGCTGGCCCCGGTGCCGGAGCCGCTCGCGATCCGGTCGGTGTCGCCCTGGATTACGCGAAGGCGCGCCGGATCGATGCCGAGCCGGTCCCCCGCGACCTGGGCGAAGACCGTGGCGTGGCCCTGGCCGCCGGACTGGGCGCCGATCGACAGCTTGACCGTGCCGTCGGGCGCGACGGCGAGCCGGGTCGTTTCGGTGAAGTTGAAGCCCGACTTGAACAGGTGCAGGGCGATGCCGAAGCCGCGCTGGCGGCCGCGCGCCTCCGACCGCCGCCGCCGCGCCGGAAAGCCGCCCCGGTCGGCCAGCGCGAGCGCGGCGTCGAGGACGGCCTCGTAGTCGCCGGTGTCCTCGACGAGGCCGGCCGGGCCGGTGCGGGGCAGTGCCTCCGGCGGCAGGAGGTTTTGCCGGCGCAGGCCGACCGGATCGCGGCCGAGCCGCCGCGCCGCGGCGTCGACCAGCCGCTCGACGACGTTGATGCCCTCGGGTTCGCCGGCGCCGCGGAAATTGCAGGTCGGCGTGGTGTTGGAATGGCAGGCGCGCATCTCGTAGTCGACCGCCGGCGTCGCGTAGACATTGGCGAGGACATAGCCGGAGTTGCGCAGGGAGACGACGCCGCGCGGCGCCAGATAGGCACCGAGATTCCCCGTCGAGCGGACCCGGACGGCGAGGATGCGCCCGTCGCCGTCGAACGCCATCTCGGCACGGCTCGCCTGCTCGCGGCAGCCGACATCGCTCAGCAGGCCTTCGCTGCGCCCGCCGATCCACTTGACCGGCCGGCCGAGCCGGCGCGCCGCCCACAGGACGAGGCAGGCTTCGGGATAGAGCACGTTCTTGATGCCGAAGCCGCCGCCGACATCCGGCACCTTCACGGCGATCTTCTCGGGCGGCACGCCGAATATGTCCGCGGCCAGGGTCTTGCGCGTGGAATGGGGCTTGCCGGCCGTGGCGTGCAGCACCATGCGGCCGCCGCCGGCCTCGTAGTCGCCGATATAGCAGCGGTTCTCGATCGGCGCGCCGAAGATCCGGTTGCTCGCCAGGTCGATGCGCTCGACATGGGCGGCCTGCGCGAACGCCGCTTCGGTGGCGTCCGGGTCGCCCAGCCGGATCGTGAAGGCGCGGTTGCCCGGCACCTGGGGCCACAGGGCGGGCGTTGCCGGCGCGGCGGCTTCCGCGCTGTCGGCGCAGGCCGGCAGCGGCTCGTAGTCCACCGCAATGCGCTCCGCGGCGTCGCGGGCGCCGGCCTCGGTCTCGCCGACGACCATGGCGACGATCTCGCCGCAGAAGCGGACCGTATCGTCGGCGATCAGTTGCTGCGGCGCGGCGACGGACGGATCGCCCAAGGGAGGCGGGGAATCGGCGGGACCGTCCGTCGGCGGGCGGACCTCCCAGGGCACGCTGCCCAGCCCGTCGGCGGCGACGTCCGCGCCGGTGAGGACCCCGAACACGCCGGGCCTCGCCTGCGCTTCGGCGATGGACAGGCCGCGAATCCGGGCGTGGGCGTGGGGGCTGCGCAGGAAGACGGCGCGGGCTTCGCCCGGCAGCGTAATGTCCTCGACGAAGCGACCGGCGCCGCGCAGGAAGCGCGCATCCTCCAGCCGCAGCAGCCGGCTGCCGATGCCCGGCGGCGCGTCGCCGTCCCGGATGTCGGCGTCCGGCTCCGATGAGGCGGCGGACGGGCCGCCGGGTCGGTCGCTGTCCATGCCGGTCTGCTTATCGGCTGCCCCGCCACCGGGCAAGCCGCGCGTGCCGGCGGGCGTTTCGGGACGGGGGTCTGGACGGGGCCGGCCGGCTGGGCGACCGCGCGCCCTTGCCGCTGGTCATCGCCCGGCGCGGGCGATAGGGTCCGCCCCGACTATCGACGACTACGAATCGACGCGATTTCCGGAGACCGCCCATGCTTCGCGATCTGACGCCGCGCGCTCAGGAACTGAAGGACAATCTGCTCGACTTCATGGACCGCCACATCTATCCGAACGAGGCGGTCTACGAGGAGCAGCACAATGCCGGCGACCGCTGGGACGCGCCGCCGGTCCTGGAGGACCTGAAGGCCGAGGCGAAGAAGCGCGGCCTGTGGAACCTGTTCCTGCCCGAGAGCGACCTGGGCGCCGGGCTGACCAACCTGGAATACGCCCATCTGTGCGAAATCCTCGGCCGCTCGCCGCATCTCGCGCCGGAATCCTGCAACTGCTCGGCGCCGGACACCGGCAACATGGAGGTCTTCACCCGCTACGGCACCGAAGCGCAGAAGGAGAAATGGCTCAAGCCGCTGCTTGCCGGCGAAATCCGCTCCGCCTTCTGCATGACCGAGCCGGACGTCGCCTCGTCGGACGCGACCAACATCCGGACCGAGATCCGCCGCGACGGCGACGACTACGTCATCAACGGCCGCAAATGGTGGGCTTCCGGTGCCGGCGACAAGCGCACGAAGATCTGGATCGTCATGGGCAAGTCCGATCCCGACGCGCCGAAATACAACCAGCAGTCGCAGATCCTGGTCGAGCCGGACACGCCGGGCATCACGATCCACCGCTTCCTGCCGGTCATGGGCTTCGACGATGCGCCCGAAGGCCACTGGGAGGTGACGTTCGACAATGTCCGGGTGCCGGCGGAGAATATGCTGCTCGGCGAGGGCCGCGGCTTCGAGATCGCGCAGGGCCGCCTCGGCCCCGGCCGCATCCACCACTGCATGCG
>VXNK01000055.1 GCA_009840595.1 Rhodospirillaceae bacterium
CGCGGCGCTGGGCGATCTTTCTTCTCATCATCCCGTTCTTCACCTCCTATCTGGTGCGCAGCTTCTCCTGGTATGTGATCCTGGCGGAATCGGGGGTGATCAACGCCGGTCTCGGCACCGTCGGCCTTGGCCCGTACACATTGCTCAACACGCCGGTCGGCACCATCGTCGGCTATCTGACCCTGTTGTTGCCGCTGGTCGTGATCCTGCAGACCATCGCCCTGGCGAACATCGACCGGAACCTCGTCCAGGCCGCGCGCAACCTGGGCTGTCCGCCCGGGCGCACGCTGTTCGCCGTGATCGTGCCCCTGGCGAAGACCGGGCTCATCATCGCGGCGCTGTTCTGCTTCATCCTGTCGTTCGGCGACTTCGTCGCGCCCTATTACTTGGGCGGGTCCAAACCGCCGACGCTGCCGATATTGATCATCGACACCACGAAATCCGGTCAGCAATGGCCGCGTGCGGCCGTCGTCGCCGTCATGATGATGCTCACGCTCTTCGCGATCGCGGCGACCGCCATCTGGCTGGCCTATCGCAAGAGGTCGGCGGCATGAGCGCCCGGATCGCGACCGCCCTTCTGCTCGGCTGGCTGCTGCTGGTCTTCGTCTTCATCTTCGCGCCGATCCTCGCTTCGGTCGTCTTCTCGTTCAACTCGGACCGGTTTCCCACGATCCCGTTGGGCTCGTTCACCACCCGCTGGTACGACACGATCTTTGCGGACCCCGAGATCGGCGAGGCCGCCCGCACCTCGATCGTCGTGTCGCTCTCGACCTCCGTTATCGCGACGACTCTGGGCTTCGCGACCGCCTATACCGACTATCGCTACAACTTCCGCTTCAAGGGGCCGTATCTGGCGCTGATCCTGCTGCCGCCGACGATTCCCCTGATCATCATGGCGCTCGCCATGCTGGCCTGGCTGTCCTGGATCGGGGCGTCGGGCCAGCTCTGGTCGATTATCATCGCCCACTCCGTCCTGACGGCGCCCTTCGCCATGGCGATCATCCGCCTGCGTCTGAACCAGATCGATCCGAACCTCGAAGCGGCGGCCTGGAACCTGGGCTCTTCCGAGTGGAAAGCGCTGCGGTCGGTCATCCTGCCGTTCTGCCGGCCGGCCATTATCTCCGCCGCCTGTCTGACCGCCGCCGTTTCCTTCGACGAGTTCGTGGTCGCGTGGTTCGTGAGCGGTCTGAACAAGACCGTGCCGGTGATCATCCTCGAAATCGTTCAGGGCAACATCGACCCGCAGGTGAACGCCATCGGGTCGCTGGTGTTCCTGACCTCGATCACGCTGGTGGTCCTCGCCCAGGTCTTCTTCATCTCCCGGATCAGCCGCACATGACAGAGCCGCTCGTCATCCTCTCAGGCGTGGTCAAACGGTTCGGGGACTTCACGGCCGTGCACCGTCTGGACCTGGAAATTGCAGCGGGCGAATTCGTAGCGATCATGGGCCCGTCGGGCTGCGGCAAGACGACGACGCTGCGGATGATCGCCGGACTGGAGGTGCCGACCGAGGGCGAGGTTCGCATCGGCGGACGGCTGATGAATGCCGTGCCGGTTCACGAGCGCGACACGCCGATGGTCTGGCAGTCGCTGGCACTGTTTCCGTTCCTCAACGCGCGGGAGAATGTCGAATTCGGGCTCAGGATGCGCGGGATCGGCGCCGCCGAGCGGCGGCGGCGTGCGGTGCAATGGCTGGAACGGCTGGAGATCGGCGAATTCGCCGACCGCAATGTCGAGACCCTGTCGGGCGGCCAGCGCCAGCGCGTGGCCCTGGCGCGCGCGCTGGTGACGGAGCCGCAGATCCTGTTGCTGGACGAACCGTTGTCGGCGCTGGACGCCCATCTGATCGTTCGCATGCAGGGTGTGCTGACGCGCCTGCAGCGGGAACTCGGCATCACTTTCGTCTACGTCACGCATTCGCAATCCGAGGCTTTCGCCCTGGCCGACCGGGTCGTGATCATGTCCCGGGGCCGCATCGTGCAGGTCGGCCGGCCGCGCGAGATCTACCGGGCGCCGGCGAACCGCTTCGTGGCCGAGTTCGTGGGCCGGAACAACATTCTGAGCGGTATCAGCCGCGGCGACGCGATCGAAACGGCGCTCGGCACCTTCCCTGCCGCCGGCCTGCCGGCAGCGGATGAACCTGCGACCCTGGTCGTCGCCGCCGACCTGGTCCGGATCGGCCGTACGCCGTCCGAGGGCGCGATTCCGTGCACGCTGATTTCCGAGGAATTCGTCGGCGCGACGGTGACCCTGTTTCTGGAAGCGGCGGACGGGACCGAGCTGAAGGCCCAGCTCCCGGAACGCGCGCTGGGCGACCTCAACCTGCACGCCGGCGGCCGGTTCCATCTCAGCTGGCCGGCCGACGCCGGCCACGTCCTGGCCGAAGGCTGACCGGAGACGCCTATCAACTGGACGTCCTTTCCGCCCAAGGCCGTGACATCCGTCCCGAACAGCTTCCCCACCATGAAGGACCGCAGGAATGAGCCTGACCGACACCGACCGCAGGATGCTGCGTATCGCCTACGAGGAAGCCAAGGCCGGGTTCGACGAGGGCGGCTGCCCGATCGGCTCCGTGCTGGCGCGCGGCGAAAGGGTTGTCGCGCAGGGCCGGAACCAGCGTGTGCAGCAGGGCGATCCCATCGCGCACGGCGAGATGGATGCGCTGCGCAAGGCGGGCCGGCAACGGACCTACCGCGACACCACCCTCTACACCTCGCTCTCGCCCTGCATGATGTGCGCGGGCACCATCGTCCAGTTCGGCATACCCCGGGTCGTCATCGCCGAGAATACGACCTTCGGCGGCAACGAGGCGTTCCTTCGCGAACGCGGCGTCGAAGTCATCGTTGCCGACGATCCGGACTGCATCGCCCTCATGACCCGGTTCATCGAGGAACGGCCCGAACTCTGGGCAGAAGATATTGCCGAAGACTGACCGACGGCAGCATACGCGAGAGCCGATCATGGACAAAGTCCCAGAACCTGTCCCGAAGACGGAGCAGGATGAAACGGCGTCGGCGGGGATTGCCGCAACCGGAACCGTTCTACCGGACACCTGGGACGCCGGCGCAACGCGCTATTGCATGGGCGCCGCCTGGCGCAGCCCGAAAGACCGTGCCCCGGAGGCGGTCGCGGCCATGGTCGCCGGCGTCAGGACGCTGGGCATGGAAACCTGCGTCACTCTCGGGATGCTGAGCGCACCCCAGGCCCGACTGCTCGCCGACGCCAGCCTCGACTACTACAACCACAATGTCGACACATCCGAAACGTATTGCAGCAGGATCGTCAGCACGCGCTCCTACCGAGACCGGCTAGCTGTGGAGCATCAATAGGTTGTCTTCGGGCAATCGAAGTCTGCTGATGGGTGTCTTGGGCAGTCTGTCTGGCATGGCGGTTTTGCCTGAGTGCGCGCGCAGGGGGCGCGCTGGCGCCTGTGGCGCGGGGTATGCCGGATGGTGTTGCGTGTTGTTGACGGGCGGGTTTGAGGCGGGGCCTTGGGCCGGGGTCAGGTGCATAATCGGCGGTAAGCGTGAGCGAAGATATCGGCATGGGGACAGGCCGACGCCATAGCGATACGGATACGCCTTGCGCTGAGCCGGACCTGGGCGCCGATCTTGAGGAGCTTGAGACGGATCGAGCCGCACGTGGCTCTGGCGAGACGGGTTCCGGCCAGCGCGATGCGCCTCAGGGCGCAGAGCAGGACATAGGCCATGGAGGCGAACTAGAGGCGGAGCTGGTTGGCGCGCATGGTGGCGGCCGATGTGCGGTCGGCGAAGAGGTCGATCTGGCACTCCTTGATGCGGCTTTCCATCTCGCCCCGGGCGCAGTAGAGCCGTTCGTAGAGGACCCGCCGGTCGATCGCAGCCGGGCTCAGCGAGGTGACGACGAAGCGCGGGTTGGCGCCGCGCGGCAGCCACTCCGCCTTGCCGACGACGCGGCGCCGGCGCGACCATGTCTTCAGGGTGCGATAGCGGAACTCGGTGAACAGGCGCGTCGGCCGGCCGCTCTCCCGCCCGCGCGCCTCGGCCCGGTCCAGGGCCGGTTGCAGGCGCCCCGCCAGCCGCGCGTTGCGCGCCAGGCCGAAGACATAGTCGACGGCGTTGTCCTCGCACCAGGCCATGAGCGGCTCACGGGCGAAGCCGGCGTCGGCGCGCAGGACGATCTCCACCGCCGGCCAGCGGGCGCGGATCTGCCCGACGATCCGCGCCACCTCCTCGACCGCGCCGGCGCTGGCGTCGATGTTGGCGCGCCGCAGCTTGGCCGCCAGAAGATGGTCGCCGCGGAAGATGTAGAGCGGCAGATAGCAGTAACAGTCGTAGTAGCCGTGGAAGAACCGGCCCTCCTGGCGCCCGTGCAGCGGGTCGTCGGTGGCGTCCAGATCGAGCACCAGCCGCGCCGGCGCACCCTCATGGGCGTCGAGAAACAGGTCCACGAACAACGCCTCGATCGCCGCCTCGTCGTGGCCGATGCGGCGATAGCGATGCGCCCCCGTCGGCGCGTGCTCCAGACGGTTCAGCGTCGACTTGCCCGCCAGCGGCGCACAATCCCGCCGACGCGCCTCCAACCGGCCCAGAACCGCGCCAAGAACAGGGTCGTGGCGCAACTCGTCCTGATCCAGAAGATCCTCGTAGCCCAGCGCGATCCCGAATACCCGCTGGCCCACCAGCGTCGCCACATCGTGCACAACACGACCCGCAGAGCGGCCGTCCGAGAAACACCCGGCAAAACGGTCCACCAGACCGATCGCCCGGTCCGTCGCGCCCAGAAGCAGCGCTCCGGCATCCGAGGTCATCGTCCCGCCGTCGAAATCGGCCACAACGTCACGCCCCTTCAGGCGTGCAAATCGCATCGGCTTCGGGGTACACTCTGTGCGCATCGGGGAACTCCTCTGCAACCGGACAAGTCTTTGTCGCAAAAGAACTTTCTCACATGCAGTGCCCCGATTCACCTACCCTTGGTGAGAAATCCGGGCTAGATGAACAACCGCATCCTGGTCACCGGCTCCGAGGGGCTGGTCGGCCGCGCCCTCTCCGCGACGCTGGAGGAGCGCGGGAACAAGGTGGTCGGACTGGACCTCCGTGGATCTGGAAGCGAGTGTGGCGACGTGCGCGACCCAGGCAGGGTGTGTGAGGCGATGTCCGGTTGCGGCGGAATCGTCCATCTGGCGGCGGTTTCCCGCGTCGTCTGGGCGGAGCGCGCCCCGGACGTTTGCCGGGACACCAACATCGGGGGGCTGCGCTGCGTTCTTGAGGAGGCCAGCGAACAGCCGGCGCAGCCCTGGGTCCTCTTCGCCAGCAGCCGCGAGGTGTATGGGCAGCCCCGGCGCCTGCCGGCGACGGAGGCCGCTCCGCTCTCGCCCGTGAACACATACGGGCGATCGAAGGCCGAGGGCGAACGGCTGATGGAAGAGGCGCGGGACGGCGGTCTGCGGACTGCGACGGTGCGCCTGTCCAATGTCTACGGAAGCGTTCTGGACCATCCTGACCGCGTCGTTCCCGCGTTCGCGCAGGCGGCAGTCGAGGGAAGCGCCATCCGCATGGACGGCGCGGAGTGCGCCTTCGACTTCACCCATATCGACGATACGGTGCGGGGCATGGTTGCTGTAATGGATCTGCTGGACGCCGGCGAGACGCTACCCCCGATTCACCTGCTCACCGGGGAGCCGACGGCATTGCGGGAACTGGCCGCGATGGCGACGGCATGCGCCGGAAAAAGGCTTCCGATCGTTGAGGCGCCGCCCCGTCCGTTCGATGTCTCGCGCTTCCATGGCGATCCGTCGCGGGCGCGGGAATTGCTCGGCTGGGAGCCGCGCGTCGGTCTTCGGGACGGTTTCGGGCGGCTCGTCCGCGACCTTCGCGCCAGGTCCGGCGCCATCATGTGCGAGAGGGTCGCGCCATGAAGATCCTGCAGGTCATCCACGGCTACCCCATGCGCTACAACGCCGGGTCGGAGGTCTACACCCAGACCCTCTGCCAAGGCCTCGCGGGGGACCACGAGGTCCATGTCTTCACCCGCGAGGAGGATTCGTTCGCGCCCGATTTCCGCCTGCGCGAGGAACGCGATCCGGAAGACCCCCGGATTTCGCTGCATGTCGTCAACAATGCGCGCAACCGAGACCGGTACCGGGAGCCCGGGATCGACCGCCGCTTCGCTGAAATCGTCGATCGCCTGCGCCCGGACGTCGTGCATGTCGGCCACCTGAACCACCTCTCGACCTCATTGCCGTTCGAGGCCGCCAAGCGGTCTATCCCGGTGGTCTACACGTTGCACGACTACTGGCCTATGTGCCCACGCGGCCAGTTCATTCAGACCTTCCCCCTCGACCCGGAAGACCCCTGGGCGGTCTGCGACGGGCAGGAGGACCGCAAGTGCGCGGAGCGCTGCTATGCGCGCTATTTCCGGGGGGAAGCCGGAAGAACGCGAGGCCGACGCTGCCTACTGGACCGGCTGGGTCGGACGCCGGATGCGCCATGTGCGGGAGATGACCGAACTGGTCGATTGCTTCATCGCACCGTCCCGCTATCTGCTCGACCGCTACCGTGACGGGTTCAGGATTCCGGCGGGCAAGCTCGTTCATCTCGACTACGGCTTCGATCTCCCAAGGCTCGGCGGCCGGTGCGACCGCGCGGAGGGCGAGCCTTTCGTGTTCGGCTATATCGGTACGCATATCCCGGCCAAAGGAATCCAGCACCTGATCCGCGCCTTCGGGGAGGTCGACGGTGAGGTCCGGTTGCGCATCTGGGGCCGCCCGCGGGGCCAGGACACCGAGGCCCTCAAGACGCTCGCCCGGGACCTGCCGGCGGGGAAGAGAGACCGCGTGGAATGGCTCCCAGAATACCGCAACGCGGATATCGTGCGCGACGTGTTCGACCGCGTGGACGCGATCGTCGTGCCTTCCGTGTGGGTCGAGAACTCGCCGCTGGTGATCCACGAGGTGCAGCAGGCGCGGGTCCCGGTGATCGCGGCGGATGCGGGCGGCATGGCGGAATACGTCCGGCACGGCGTCAACGGCCTGACCTTCGAGCACCGCTCCTGGCGGTCGCTGGCGGAGCGGATGCAGCAGTTCGTCGATGACCCCGCGCTCGCACGGCGCCTCGGGCGGCGCGGCTATTTGCCGTGAAAGCGCCCCTACCAGATTCCAGCGTTTGGCGCAATCGTACCCACAG
>VXNK01000124.1 GCA_009840595.1 Rhodospirillaceae bacterium
GGCCCCGCCGGCGGCCCGGCCCGCCCGCCGCGCGCCCGGGGGGGGGGCGCCCGGGCGGGGGGCGCCGCGCCGGGGGGCGGGCGGGGGGGGTGGGGCGGCCCCCCCCCCCCCGACCGCACCGGAGGCCCGGATTCGCGCCCGGATTCATGCGGGGGCGCATCGCGGGCATCCGCTGTGGATCGCCTGGCTGGTCCACCGCCTGTCCGGCCTCGCCCTCGCCCTGTTCCTGCCCGCCCACTTTCTCGTGCTCGGCCTGGCGCTCAACGACCCCGCGGCGCTCGACGGCGCGTTGCGCTGGATGGACAACCCCTGGGTCAAGGCGGCGGAAACCGGGTTGGTCCTGCTGCTCGGCCTGCACCTGTTCGGCGGTCTGCGCCTGCTCGCGCTGGAATTCCTGCCCTGGTCGCCGCGCCAGAAGACCTTCGCCGCCGCCGCCGTTGCGCTGGCCTGCGCGGTCTCGGCGGGCTTCCTGCTGAGCGCGGTCTGAGCCGTGCCGCCGACACGCCGACCATGACGACCGCGGACCTCGAACGGCTCGATACCGACATCCTGATCGTCGGCGCGGGCGGGGCCGGCCTGTTCGCGGCCCTGCACGCCGGCCGGGCGGCGCCGGAGTTGTCGGTGACGATCGCGGTCAAGGGCCTGCTCGGCAAGTCCGGCTGCACCCGCATGGTCCAGGGCGGCTACAACGTGGCGCTCGGCCCCGGCGATTCGGTCGAACGCCATTTCATGGACACGATCGCCGGCGGCAAGTGGCTGCCGCACCAGGAGATGGCGTGGCGGCTGTGCGAGACCGCGCCGGTGCGCGTCCGCGAGCTCGAAAACGAGATCGGCTGCTTCTTCGACCGCAACCCGGACGGCACGCTGCACCAGAAGGCGTTCGCCGGCCAGTCCTTCGACCGCACGGTCCACAAGGGCGACCTGACCGGCATCGAGATCGTCAACCGGCTGATGGAGCAGGTGCTCGCCCGGCCGGTCGACCGGCTGGAGGAGCACCGGGCGCTGGCCCTGATCCCGGACCGCGCGGGCGACGCGCTCGCCGGCGTCCTGTTCGCCGACATGCGCAGCGGCGCCTTCCGCTTCGTCCGGGCGCGGGCCGTGCTGCTGGCGACCGGCGGCGGCCCCACCATGTACCGCTACCACACGCCGTCCGGCGACAAGAGCATGGACGGGCTGGCGATGGCCCTGCGCCGCGGCCTGCCCCTGCGCGACATGGAAATGGTGCAGTTCCACCCGACCGGCCTGCTCGCCGGCCCGGACACGCGGATGACCGGCACGGTGCTGGAGGAAGGGCTGCGCGGCGCCGGCGGCCACCTGCTCGACGGCGACGGCCGCCGTTTCATGTTCGGCTATGACGACAGGAGCGAGCGCGCGACCCGCGATATCGTCAGCCGGGCGATCTTCGAGGAGATGCGCAAGGGCCGGACGACGCCCAACGGCGGCGTCTACATCGCCATGAGCCATCTCGGACCGGAGACGGTGCGCGACCGGTTCGGCGGCATGGTCCGGCGCTGTAGTGACAGCGGCTTCGATCTCGCCGGCGGGCGGGTCGAGGTCGTGCCGACGGCGCATTATTTCATGGGCGGCCTGGTCTGCGACCCCGAGACGCGGACGGACCTGCCCGGCCTCTATGTCGCCGGGGAGGATGCCGGCGGCGCCCACGGCGCCAACCGGCTGGGCGGCAACGGCGTCGCCAACTCCACGGTGTTCGGCGGCATCGCCGGCGACACGATGGCCGGGGACCTGGCCGGCCCGGGCGCGCCCTTCCGCAACCCGGACGAAGACCTGCTGGCGGCGGAAATCGCGCGCGCCCTGCATCCCTTCGGTCGGGCCGGGCCAAGAGGTCCAGCGGGCGACGTCCACGGCCTGCGCCGGCGGCTGATGGATCTGATGTGGGACGATGCCGGGGTCATCCGGACCGCCGAAAACCTGACGCGCGCGCAGGCGCAGTTGGGCGGTCTGGAAGCCGAGCTCCTCGAAACCGGCCTCGCCGACGCCGGCCGGGTGTTCAACCTGACCTGGCACGACTGGCTGAACCTGCGCAGCCTGATCGAGGTCTCGCAGGCTATCGCGGCCGCCGCCCTGGCGCGGGAAAACTCCTGCGGCGCCCACTACCGGGAAGACTTCCCGGACGAGGGCGCGCCGGCCGAAGCCCGCTACACGGTCGTGCGCCGGACCGGCGACGGTCTTGATGTTTCGCGCCAGCCGGTCAATTTCTCCATCGTGCAGCCCGGCGAGTCGCTGCTCGGCGAAGACCATGCCACCCTCGCCGCGGTCTGAACGGAATCGGGCAGAAGGGCAAACGCCGATGATCGCCATCGACAGCATCCACCGCACCGCGCTCACGCTGATGAGCAAGGCGGCGATCGAAATTCCCGACGATTATCTCGACGGCCTGCGCCGGGCCGCCGACGCGGAAGACGGCGACCTTTCCGCCTTCGTGCTCCAGGCGATGCTGGAGAATTACGACGCCGCCAAGGAGGACGGCCGGGCGATGTGCGGCGACACCGGCTGCCCGCGCTGGTACGTCAAGCTGGCGAACGAGGCGCAGGTGGAAGGCGGCCCTGTGGCGCTCGAACAGGCCCTGCGCCGGGCGACGGCGGACGCGACCCACAACATCCCCCTGCGCCCGAACCGGGTCCATCCGCTGTGGCGCACCGACCACGACAACAATGTCGGCATCGCCGCGCCGGAGATCGAGGTCGCCTTCGAGCCGGACGGCGACTGGATCGACCTCACGACCGTCCACAAGGGCGGTTTGTTCGGCACCGACTACCGGATGCTGTTCCCGTCGGACGGGATCGAGGGCATCAAGCGCTTCTATCTCGATTCGCTGGTCGCCTTCGGCAAGCGCGGCCTGGCCTGCCAGCCGGCGATCATCGGCATCGGCCTGGGCGGCTCCAAGGACGCCTGCATGGTGCTGGGCAAGCGCGCGGCCTGCCTGCGCACGGTCGGCGACCGCAATCCGGACCCGAAGATCGCCGCGCTGGAGCGGGAGTTCATCGACCTCGGCAACAGCATCGGCATGGGCGCCATGGGTTTCGTCGGCAAGTCCATGGTCGTCGATTGCCATATCGAGGTCGGCTACTGCCACACCGGCGGCATGCAGATGAGCGTGCACGCCTTCTGCCTGTCGTCGCGGCGGGCCTGCGCGCGGCTCTACGGCGACGGCCGGGTCGAATACCGCACCGACCCGATGTGGTTCACGCCCTACCAGCGCCGCGAGACCGTCGAATGGCCGCCGGCTGCGGTCGTGGCCGCTGTGGCATGAAGGCGGGGGCATGAAAAAGGTCCGTCTGAGCACGAGCCCGGACCGGGCGGCGCTCGCCGCGCTGTCGCTCGGCGACGTCGTCTATCTGGACGGCACGGTCTATACCGCGCGCGAAGGCGTCTACCGGCGCGTCGTCGAGGACGGCGAGGCCCTGCCGCTCGACCTGCCGGCGGAGAGCGGCACGAATTTCCACTGCTCGCCGGCCGCCACGGTCGAGCCGGACGGCAGCTACCGGGTCGGCGCGGTGACGGCGACCGCCTCCTTCCGCTTCAGCAAGTGGATCGGCCCGTGGCTCGAGCGGTCGGGCGCGACGCTGATCCTCGGCAAGGGCGGCATGAACCCGGAGGACTACCGCAACCATTTCGTGCGCAACGGCGCGGTCTATCTCACCACCGTCGGCTACGGCACCGGCGCCCTGCTCGGCCGCGGCATCCGGCGGGTGAAGGACGTCCACTGGCGCGAGGAACTCGGCCTCGCCCAGGCCGTCTGGGTCGTCGAGGTCGAGAATTTCGGCCCCTTCCTGGTCGAGAGCGACCTGGCGGGCGACAGCCTGTTCGAGCGCGAGAACGCGAAGATCGCCGCCGGGCTGGACCGGGTCTACGAAGGCACCCGCCCGGCCGTCATGAAGCGCTTCGGCGAAACCGACGACCGCCGCGACGAGATGATTTGAGGGATCGGCAAGACCGGCCAATAGCGGAGCCCGATTCCTCCCCCTTTTCAGAGGATTCCTCTGCGAAACGCGGATAAGGCGGAGGCGGGCACCGGCGCGGCTTTCGCTGCCGGACCTATGCCCATTCCGGTCCTCGAACCGGTCCCGTCATTTCGACCGGAGCCCCGGATTTAATCCGGGGCGGAGTGGAGAAATCCGGTCAGCGTTCCGTCGACGCCCGAAGTTTCAGCGCCTGGCCGGCCTCCGTCGCCAGCCGGATTTCTCCACTCGCTTCGCTTCGGTCGAAATGACGGTTGGGGGTACGCTTCGGTCGAAATGACGGGCGAGGCGCGGGAAGCGCATGGCGAGGCCGGCCTTGCGGCGGCGGGGCGGCCTGCCTATTTAACGCCGCCGCGTTCGGGCATTCCGCACAGCGGTCCGGGCCGGCGGTCCGGGGCAGCGGTCCGGGGCAGCGATCCGGGTGGGGCGTAGCCAAGCGGTAAGGCAGCGGGTTTTGATCCCGCGATCCCAGGTTCGATTCCTGGCGCCCCAGCCAATTGCGCAAAGCGCCCAGTTGCGGAACGGGCCAGCCGCTCAATCCACCACGAAGATGCCCTCGACCTCGATCGCGACGTCGAAGGGCATGACGGCGACGCCGACCGCGGTGCGCGCATGCCGTCCGGCGTCGCCGAAAATCTCGATGAACAGTTCCGACGCGCCGTTGACGACCTGGGGGATCGCCGTGAAGTCCGGCGTCGCGTTGACGAAGCCGTTGAGCTTCAGGATCCGCCGGATCCGGTTCAGGTCGCCGTCCAGCGCCAGCTTCGCCTGGGAGAGCATGCACAGGGCGGAAAGCCGCGCCGCCGCCTGGCCCTGGGCGAGATCGAACTCCCGGCCGACCTTGCCGATATATTGCGGCACGCCGTCCAGCTTGGGCACGGCGCCGGAGATGAACAGCTGGTCCCCGTGCAGCGCCCAGCCCTCGATCTTCGCCGCGATCGGCGGATGGGCCTCCGGGATCTCGATGCCGAGTTCTGCAAGCCGCCGGTCGATCGGGCCTGTCATGTTCCGTTCTCCTCCGCCGGCCCTGCCCGCTCTGGCGCGGGCGCAAGCCGGTCGCGAATATAGGTGTAGATTTCCATGTGGTCGCTCGCCGGCATCGCGTCGCGGAAGTTCCGCCACACG
Source organism: Rhodospirillaceae bacterium (assembly GCA_009840595.1). Taxonomy (GTDB): domain Bacteria; phylum Pseudomonadota; class Alphaproteobacteria; order Bin65; family Bin65; genus Bin65. Next base: position 5,106 of record VXNK01000124.1, read on the forward strand.
GCCTCCGACGCGGCGGCGAAAACCTCGGGCGACCCGGCGCGGCGCAGGCTGTCGGCGAACAATTGCATGTCCTTGGCCATCAGGGCGGTATCGAAGCCGGAATCGAAGGTGCCGGTGAGCACGCGGCGGACGAACTTTTCGCGGCTGGCGTTACTGCCGCCGCTCGATGCGTTGACCGCGTCGAGCATGGTCTTGAGATCGAGGCCCTGGGTCAGGCCGAACAGCAGCGCCTCGGCGGTCGCCGCGGTGATGGTGGCCGAGAGGAAATTGTTGAGCAGCTTCAGCGCCTGGCCCTGGCCGGGCCGGTCGCCGACATGGAAGATGTTGCCGGCGAAGGAGGCGAGCGCCGGGCGGTGGGCTTCGAGCAGGTCGGCCGGCCCCGCCCACATCAGGGAAATGGTGGCGTTCTGCGCACCGATCCGGCCGCCGGAGACCGGGCAGTCCGCATAGGCCATGCCGTGCCCGGCGAGCAGGGTGTCGAGACCGCGGGCGGCATCGATCCCGACGGTCGAGAGATCGACCAGGGCGGCGGCGCGGCGGGCCGGCAGGCGCGCGATGTCCCCGGCGACCGCGGCGACGGCCGCGCCGTCCGGCAGACTGAGGAAGACGAGGTCGGCCTGCCGGGCGACGGCGGCGATATCGGCGGCGCAGGTTGCGCCTTCCGGCGCGCGTTCGGCCGTGCCCGCCGCGTCGAAGACGACCGGCGCCGGGCGGCCGCCGGCTGCCAGATGGGCCGCGAGGTTCGCCGCCATCGGGCCGCCCATGTTGCCGAGGCCGATAAAACCGTAGGTGACGCCGCCGTTCATGCCCCATCCGTAACAGAGCGGCACGAAACTGCAAGCGGCCGGCACTAGCGGGTCAGCACTGCCCCCGGATCGCCGACATCGACCACGCCGATCGCGCGGTGGGCCTTGTAGCCGAGCACTTCCTGGACACGTTTGGGAAAGCCGCGCACCTGTTCCAGCGGCACGGTGAGGAACATGTTTTCCTCCGTGCGCAGCCAGCCGACGACATAGCCGATGAACATGCCGCGCCGCGCCTCTGCCGCCGTCCGGTTCGCGCCGCCGCCGTGGATCGTCGAGCCGAGATAGACCAGCGCCGAGCCGGCCGGCATCTCCGCCTGGAGGATTTCCGCGGGCTCCGGCGCCCGGTCGGCCGGCCAGAGATGGCTGCCGGGGACGACCTGGGTCGCGCCGTTCGCGGCGGTGAAATCGGACAGCGCGACCATCGCCTCGACCTCGAGCTGGGCGCGGGGTCCCCCGGCGCTCCGGGCGGCGATCAGCGGCCCGAAGCGCCAGGCGTCCTCGTCCCGGTGCAGGCGCTGGGCGGTCTCGCCCGGCCGGATTTCGATGAACTGGCCGGTATTGAACAGGTAATCCAGGCAGTGGGGCAGCAGGTAACGGTCGGCCAGGCCGGTCAGCAGCGGCGACTGCATGACCTCCACGAAGGCCGCCGACTTGGCCGGCAAACCGTCGAAACGCACGGTCGTGTCGCCGTAAAACTCCACCATGGCCGGCATGGTCGGACGGCGGACGCCGGGTGCCAGGCCGGCGACGATCCGGTCGAAATCGGCATTCAGCGCTTCGAGCTGTCCCGGCGCGAGGAAACCTTCGACGATCGCGGCGCCGTCGGCGTCGAGCGTGTCGGCGAGGTCGTCGAGCGGCGCCGCAGCGGGCAATCTGGCAAGGCGGGCTGGCATGGCGGGCGGCGTTCTAGCAACGGGGCGGCCCGCATACTTTCACGAGTCGGGGACGAAGGAAACGCCAGCGCGCAAACCCGGCGCACCAGCCGGCGACGGCCGCGTATCGGGCCTGCAGCCGTGCAGGGGGCGCCCCGTTGCTAGAACGCCGCCCGCCATGCCAGCCCGCCTTGCC
>VXNK01000032.1 GCA_009840595.1 Rhodospirillaceae bacterium
AAGTCCGGTCCCCGCGCGGTGCAGCTGCCGCCGCCGGCGGTGCGGCTGCTGGAGGCGCTGCCGCGCCGGGCGGACAACCCGTTTGTGTTTCCGGGCCGGGACCGGGACGGGCATTACAGCGCGGGCGGGCTCGACCGCACCTGGTACGCCGTGCGGGAGGCCGCGAAGCTGGAGGACGTGCGGATCCATGACCTGCGACACAGCTTCGCCTCGCGAGCGCTGGCGCTGGGCGAGACCCTGCCGGTGATCGGCAAGCTGCTGGGGCACAACGATATCGAGACCACCGCGAGATACGCCCATCTGGCGCAGGATTCGGTCCACGAGGCGGCGGAACGGATCGCTCAAAGCATCGCGGCCGACGTTTTGTAGTGGACCGATTTCAGCGCTCCAGGAATCCGGATTCGCAATGGTGTCCGGGATGGACTTCGCGGCCGGCACTCGTTCATCCTGTGCATGGACGAACCGATCCGGTGTGCGATGACCGAAGATGAGGAACTGCGGGCGAAGCTCGCCAAGGTGGAGGCGCTGTTCCGGCGCGCCGGCAGTCCGGGGGAGCGCGCCGCCGCGGAGGCTGCGATGGGCCGGCTGCACGGCCGCCTGGGCGGTTCCGGCAAGCGGCGTCCCGAGCCAGAGGTCGAACTCCAGTTCTCGCTTCCCGATACCTGGTCGGTCCGGCTGTTCGTGGCGGTCTGCCGCAAGCACGGCGTGCGCACTTTCCGCTACGCGCGCCAGCGGCGGACGACGGTGATGGTGCGCACGGGGGAGCGGTTCTTCGACCGCACGGTATGGCCGGAGTACAGCCAGCTCCAGTCCGAGCTGGAAGGCTATTTCGTGGACGTCACCGACCACCTTGTTGAGCGCGTCATGGGGTCCGACGGCGACGACAGCAATCTCGACGCACGCCCCGGCGGGCCGGCGCGATGAGCGACGAAAAGATCAAGGACAGGATCGACGAGGCCGTACTGGCGCTGCTCGCGGAGCAACCCTCGTTGATAGCCGCCAGTGTAGGGCGGCCCACCCAGTCACAAGCCAGCCGCAGAAGGACATACGGGCTTACCGAAAACCGGAAAACTGGCACATCCCAATTGCCGGTCGCGTTGCCCCCAATACACGGACCGCTATAGCCATGCCCACGAAAGCGTTCGCCAAAGCCATGATGGAGCATCGACCCGATGCACGTCCCACTGATTGCACGATTCTCGCGCATTGCCGGACCCGCGTCTTCCAGTTTCCCAGTGCCCACCTTGTTGCCGAACAGCCGCCTGAGCCCGCCGTCATCATGGAAAGGCCCGGAGCGAAGGCCACCGTCGTATCCGATTTGCTCGACTATTTTGAGAACTGCACGCCATTTCCGCATTTCCGGATATGCTGTTCGCTCAGATCCAAGATTGACGGCGTACTGGCACAGCGGGCCAAGGATGCACGGATCGACCATTTTCCCTTGTTTCTCGTCATCGAGCAGGAAACTCAGTGCAGGACACCGCTTGAGGACGGCCAGTCTTACATCGTCGATCAGAGCTTGGTCACCGGAGGCCTTGAGGGGGAGCACATTATCATGGCGTGGAAGGCCGACGACGCGCCATGGCCCGAGATTGACGAGAACGATTCCGGGTTCATCAATACCGCGCTTGCCGCCGTCAAGATCGTGCAGAACGAGACCGATGTAATTCGCGAGGAGGCAGACTCCTCCTGCTTCTATGACGAAGACTATCGAGTCGTTTACACGATCACCATGGAGTCCAATATTAGTCTCTCGAAGTCGTCCGCGCGGACAGCCAGCCAATTGCAGGACTTGCTCGACACGCTTTGCAAATTGACCAAAGCCCTTGAACAAGAACGCTCTGAGGATCCCGAACGAATCGACACTCTCGTAGACGCTCTAAGGCTTGAGAAAATCGAGACCGAACACTATCGCTGCGCATGGTACTTATCGCTCTTCGAAGCCACAAAAGCGATGCTCTCGGCACAGGCCCAGCAACAATTCAATCAACGCCACCGCGCCTACAGGAAAACGATAGGGCACCCAAAGCCCCATACGAAGATAGACATCAACGAGTTTCGGAGGCTGCAACGCGATGCGATGGACCAACTCAGGACGATTTTCTTGCAGACATGACGTGCTGGAGCTTCCCTGCCTCCGCTTCGTCGACGAGGCCGCTGCCAGTGCGATATTCCACAATCGCGGAGCCCCCGGACCACCGATACCATCCCGGAGGGTACCGCTTCAACCGCTCCCCGCCGCAAGATGCGTCACGCCTTCCCTTCCGGTGCTTCTCGGGATTTGAGACTCCCCGCTACTGGTCAAATGCTCGGGCTGTCACTCTTTCGGCTCCCAAGCGCAAGCTCCAGAACTATCGGGCTCAATGCCATACACATACATATTTCTCAATGTCGAGAATTCAAATATGCGTCGTTCGCGCTCCCTTTCCCATGGTGAAACCGGATCTAGATCGGACCATATTTTGAAGATTTCTTCGTCCTCAGGTTCAATTTCTACACCATGAGCATGGCGCATATAGAACCAAATCCTCGCGACATCACCCTTCTTGCAATCTGGAGGCTCAAATTTACCAGAAATGTCCTTTATTAAGCATTTTCCAAAAGTGTTCCCATTCTCAAGCTCAGCATAACGATCAGCTCTCCGCAGTCGGTTAATCTGGCCCACAGTGGGAACAAGATTGTGAGGGTCAAACAAAACCCTTTGCGCTTCTTCGTCATGATCCTCGCAACAATCTCGGCCTCCCTTCCCTTTGCATTCATCGATTTCTTCCGGTTTTCTCCAGCACTTACGCCCAGAAGCTGGGGTAAGCGTAGCCGGAACAACATGCTCCCAATCAAGTACGCAAGCAGCATCCTTATGGCTATGGCTTCTCCAATCATAGCAGTCATTGAAGTTCATGATAGTTGCACTTCCATCATTGTCGTTATGAGACTCGTAGATGCAGCCACAGTAGAAGGTGTTGGTTATGTCACGATAGACATTGTCGGCGACTTCATTTTTCGCCCTTTTCCATGAACTAGGAACATCCCAAGAATCAGCCGCAATTGAAGGTGATGCAGCAATTGCGAAGAGGAAAGCAAGGATAACGGTGAAGCATTGACGATTGGCCATTGTCCCGTCCTCATTTGTCCGCGGCAACTGTTCCGCCTTTTCAATGCGCCGCAACAAAACCCGTCCAGTGCCGTCATTGCGTCGACATCGGCCGGATTCGACCTTGATCCAGCGCAGCCTCCCCATCGTCGTTGCGCCGTCCGGGCAGCGAGGTCGAACGCATCGCAGAATTACCATGGATCGCCAGTTGCCGTGCTTCCATCGCCGGCGCCGATCACCTGAAGGCGTCCATCAATCCGGCTTCCGGCGGACACGGGCATATTCCTCGACGAAGTGCATCAGGGTCCTGTCGATCCTGGGCCTGTCCCAGTGTTCCGCCTGCACCCGCACGAAGTCGCGCCACGCCGCGAAGTCCGGGTCGTCCATCTTGACCAGGAAGGTGTATATCTTGTTAACGATCTGGCGCATCAGGTCGTGCATCTCGTTCTCGTCGAAGCGGGACACATCGGGCCAGGGGAGGCGCCGTCCCTCGGCGTCGACCACAACAACGTCGGAGTAGTCACCGGTCTTCGTAACCGGGGACAGGCCCCGGTGAAGGTCTTCCAGCATCGACTGCCGGACGCACATCAGCGCCATGCACCTCGCAAGGGCCGGAGCCCCTCTGCGCTCCCTTGCTTCCATATCCGCCTGCACCCTCCGTTTCCCGGGTCGAGCCGGACATTCGCATGACGCGGCCAATCCGGCCTTCGCGCCGGTTCGGCCGGCCATCGAAGCCGACAGGAACCCGCCCGGTCGTTCTTGTGACACAGGCGACCGGCGCCCACCACCGCCTGGACAGGGTTTGGGCGGATCGGGCCGGACCTCTCGCAGCAAGCCGCCCGGCGTCTGACCCGACCTTTCGACACCCTTTCGGATCGACTCGCCGCCCGGAGGCGGAGCCGGGCGGGTCGAGGGCAGGCTCGGGGCGGCCGGAGAGCGCCGTCCCCGCCGTGCGACTGCAACCTTCCATGGAGACAGGCATGAACTTCATCGCTCCCAGGGCGGAGCCGCTTATCCGGGAGATCCCGCTGAGCCGGCTTTCGCTCGCCCCCGAGAATGTCCGCAAAACGCCGCCCGATCCCCGGGCCGACGCCGAGCTCAAGGCCTCGATCGCCGCCCTCGGCCTGCTGGAAAACCTCGTCGTCCGCGCCGAAGCGCCCGCCGACGATGGGACCGAACGCTACGCCGTCGTCGCCGGCGGGCGCCGCCTCAAGGCCATCCAGGCGCTGGTGGAGGACGGCGTGTTCGACACCGAGCATCCGGTGCCCTGCCAGGTCAGGTCCGGCGACGCCGAGCCCTCCGAGCTCTCGCTTGCCGAGAACGTCATGCGCGTCGCCATGCACCCCGCCGACCAGGTGGCCGCTTTCTCCGAACTCGCCAAGGCCGGCCAGTCGGTTTCCTCCATCGCGGCGCGCTTCGGCGCGTCCGAGCGCATCGTCGAGCAGCGCCTGCGCCTCGGCAACGCCGCTCCGGAACTGCTGGACGCCTACCGGGCGGGCGAGATCGACCTCGAAGTGCTGAAGGCCTTCGCCGTCACCACCGACCGCGAACGCCAGATGGCGGTCTGGGAACAGGTCTCGGGCCAGGGCTACCGGCCCGCCGCCTGGCAGGTGAAGCGCCTCTTGACCGAGGAGCGGGTGCCGGGCGCGTCCGCCATCGCGCGGTTCGTCGGCGTGGAGGCCTACGAGGCCGCCGGCGGGCAGGTGCTGCGCGATCTGTTCGCCAATGACGACGAAAGCGGTGTTTGGTTCGAGGACCCGGTGCTGCTGGAGAAGCTCGCGACCGAGAGGCTCCGGACGGCCGCCGACGAACTGGCGACCCGCTGGAAGTGGGCGACGGCGATGATCGAGGTCGAATGGCGCGATACCGCCAGCTACGGCCGCATCGATCCCCAGCCGGTGGAACCGACCGCCGGGGAGCAGGCCGAGATCGACCGGCTGGGGGCGCGTCAGGCCGAACTCGCCGAGCTCGACGACGATGAGTGGACCGAGGAACTGGTCGGCGAGTCCGAAGCCGTCGAGGCGCGGCTGAGCGAGATGGAGCGCATCATCGACGCGCGGGCTGTCTTCCGGCGCGAGGATCTGGCGATGGCGGGCTGCATCGTCACCATCGGCCATGACGGCGCGATGCAGGTCATCCAGGGCCTGGTGAAGCCCGAGGACATGCCGAAGCCGGAGGAGACCGGCGAGGGCGCCGCGGCTGCCGGCAACGGCCACGATCCGCACGCCGCCGCCCCGGGCGCCCGTGTCCCGGCCATGTCCCCGCCCATGGCGCCGCCGAAGGACCGTGAGGCCGAGGCGCGCAAGGAGGCGGGCGTCGGCATCGGTCTTGCCGACGATCTGCGACATATCCGGACGGCGCTCGTCAAGGCGTATCTGGGCGGCGATTTCGGGGCAGCGTTCGACCTCGTGCTGTTCCAGATGGGGCGGTCGGTGTTCGCCGCCGGCTACGTGCCGCACGCCCTCGACATCGCCTTCCGCGAGACCGCCGACCGGCCGACGGTGCGGATGAACGACGCCGATTTCGCGGACTGGTCGCCGGGCGAGGCCATGATGGCGGACTGCTCCGGCCTCTCGCTCGACTGGCTGGAGATCGGGGACGACGGCGAGTCCTTCGCCGCCCTCCGGGCGCTGCCCGTGGCCGACAAGCAGGCGCTGTTCGCCGCCTGCGTCGCGCGCACGGTGAATCCCCAACTCGCCTTCGAGCCCCAGGCGCGGCCCGAGCTCGAGGCCACCGTCGCGCGGCTCGACATCGACTTCGCGAGCCATGTCCGCCCGACGGCGGCAATGCTGTGGTCGCGGATCGCCAAGGCGCGCATCCTCGACATCGCCCGCACGGTGTTCGGCATCGCCTGGGCGTCGGCGCGCGCCAAGACCAGGAAGCCCGCGCTCGCCGAGGCGATGGAGGCCGCCTTCGCGGCGGGCGACAGGCCGGTCTCGCTGAGCGCCGGGATGCACGCCGCGGCGCTGGCCTGGACGCCGCCCGGCTTCGCCGCCTTCGACACCGGGCGGATCGGGGACGATGCGGATGGCGCGCCGGGGGACTCGGCGACGGAGGCGGATACCGCCGAGGCCGAAGGCACCGCCGCGCCGGAGGCATCGGAACCGGCTGTCGACGCCGGACCCGCATCCACGGATGCGCCGCCGGCCGCGGGCGGCAACGGTCATGCCGCGCCGGCCGAACCGGCAGCGCCGGAGTCCGAGGGAGGCGATGCCGCCGCCGGCGATGCCGGCGAGGCTGCCGCTGCCGGCACTGCGACCTGCGGGACCGCCGTGCCCGACGATCTCGCCGCCGCCATCGACGCCGCCAACCGGGTGCCCACCGCCGATGGCGGGCCGCGCGTCGTCGTCGCCCATGTCGGGGCCGGACAGGCTTCCGATCCGGCGCCGGCCAACGGCCACGACCCGTCCGGCGATCCGCTGGAGATCCCGGAGTTCCTGCGCCGCGTCCGGTAGCCGTTCCAGCGCAGTCTCGAAACGCCCCGCCTCCCGGCCACCGAACCGGGGAGCGGGGCGTTCTTCTTTCCGCCCACCGATCATGGAGGTTTCCGAATGAACCCTGCTGCCGCATCGCCGCCGGCGACGATCCGCGCCCGCATCCACGAGAGCGCCGTCAGGCGGGTCACCCGCGCCTATGGCGGGACGCTCGCCGACATCTTCACCGAGGCCCTGCAGAACAGCCGCCGGGCCGGCGCCGCCCGCATCCGCATTTCGGTGGCCGCTCTCACCGGCCGGCCATCCGGCGCGCAGACCGACATGGGCGCGCCCTGTTTCACCGTCACCATCGCCGATGACGGCATGGGCATCGCCGATCCCGCCGTGCTGCTCAGAGTGTGAAAGTATTTCAATAAATCCGGGTTTGCGGTCCGGCCGCC
>VXNK01000045.1:0-33410 GCA_009840595.1 Rhodospirillaceae bacterium
CAACTACATCAGGAATGCCGGATACGGCCCAACCTAAAACGGATACGCTCTAGGCACGGAAATTCAGGCCATCGCTGCCGCAGCCCCCTAGAACTGCCGGATCAGGCCGATCAGGCGGCCCTGGATGCGCACCTGGTCCGGGTGGAAGATGCGGGTTTCGTATTTCTGGTTCGCCGGCTCCAGGGCGATCGAGTTGCCGCGCTGGCGCAGGCGCTTCAGCGTCACCTCCTTCTCGTCGACCAGGAGGGCGACGACGACCGTGCCGTTGTCCGCCTTCTCGCAGCGCTGGATGACCACGGTGTCGCCGTCCATGATGCCGGCCTCGACCATCGAATCGCCCTCGACCTCCAGGGCGTAGTGCTCGCCCCGGCCGAGCATGCTGGGCGGTACCTCGACCGTGTGCGAGGTGTCGCTCAGCGCTTCGATCGGCGTGCCGGCGGCGATTTTGCCGTAGAGCGGCAGGGCCGCGGTGTCGTTCGCCGCGTCGACGCGCCGGCGGGCCGGCAATCCGCTGCGCCCGCCGTCGATCACGCTGGGCAGGAACTTGTTGTTGCGCGCCGGCGTGCCCGGCGACGTTCCGACCGCAGCGGTCTCCGGCATGCGGACGACCTCCAGGGCGCGCGCCCGGTGGGGCAGGCGGCGCAGGAAACCGCGCTCCTCAAGCCCGGTGATCAGCCGGTGGATGCCCGATTTCGAGCGCAGGTTCAGCGCGTCCTTCATCTCGTCGAAACTCGGCGAGACGCCGGATTCGGCGATGCAGTCGTTAATGTAGACAAGTAACTCATGCTGTTTGCGCGTGAGCATTTCGACCTCTCTGCGTCGCGTGTTCCGTGAAGCTTGGTCACATACTTCCAGGGAACAAAATATAAACCGATGTGTGTTCTACTTTGGTTCGATCGAGCCGTCAAGTATTCTTTGATAAATTTGTGCCCGGCCGAATGGCGGTGCCAATTGTACTTGTTCCGGGATTGCTCCGGATTGAGAAGGACTATGCGGGATCAAGCTGCCATTTCCGCAGATTTTCGGGCGGTGAGCAGGGCAGGGCGGGCGGCGATCGGCGATCGGCAATGTCAACCGGCCCTGGCATGGAGTGGGCTCCCGACCCGATCGCCCCGGCCCCAAGTCGCATGGAAGCCGAACGGCACGCGCTGCGGGATTCTGACGCGGGCGACCGGACCGGCGTCGAGCGCCCGAGCGTCGAACACCTGCGCTTCGGAGCGGCCGTCCGCCCGGTCGACGGTAAAGGTGACGACATAGCCGTCATCCTCTTCGGCGGCGCCCGGCCGGGGCGCGAACACCGGTTCCGAGCCGTACACGCCGGGCGCGAACCGGTGTTCGACGCACGCGCCGGTTTCCAGGTCGTATTTCAGGAGCCCGTCGAACAGAAGCGTGTCGGACCCCTCCAGCGACACATGATAGGAATGGCGGCCCTTGCGGCCGACCCAGTCCAGGTTGACCGCCGGAAACTCGCCAAGCCGATCGTCGAGCTGCCGCTCGGCGATGCCGCCGGTCTTCAGGTTCATGCGCCATTCCACCGGCACGGCATGGAGCGCCAGCAGTGCCACCATGGGCGCGTAGGCGCCGTATTTCGGATCCGGCGCCAGGTTGTTCGGGATCATCTTGCAGGCGTGCATGACGACTTCGTCGCCATCCTCCCAGCAGTTGATCACATGATAGATGTAGCAGGGGTCGGTCTCGAACCACCGGATCTCGTCGCCGCGTCCGGTGCGCGGTAGCACGCCGAAGCGGGTCGGCAGGTCGCGCGGCTGGTGGATGGTCCACAGGCCCTGCTTCATTCCCTGCTCCGTAAAGACCACCGGCAGGTCGTGCAGGATCGCGTAGTTCTCCGTGATGCCCATGTCGTGGGGCAGGCGCGGGCCGGGCAACTCGATCTGCGTGAAATGCTTCAGTTCGTTGTCGGCGCCGACGACGCCGAACGACATCCACGGCTCGTACAGCGCATAGTCGAAGAACAGGAACTCGCCGGTCCGGGCGTCGGTCTTGGCGTGGGCGGAGACCCGGCGCGGCAGCTTGCCGGAGAACGTCTCTTCCCCGAGGGTTTCGAGGGTCAGAGCATCGACCCGGACCGGCGCCCCGCAAATATACCACAGCGCCATCAGTTCGCCGTTGTGAATGACGATATCCGTATTCGCCGTGTCCTTGTATTCGGTCCCGGTCCGGCCGCGGTTTGCGGGCCCCAGGATCCCGCCTGCGTCGCATGCGCCGGCAACTTCGGCGAGATGGTCGCTCGTCCGGACATAGCGGTTGCGATAGGTCGCCCTGCCGTCCTCGAACCAGACGGCATGGAGCATCGCATCGCCGTCAAACCAGTGGTGCATGCCGGAGGGCGGGCGGACCGGGTTGGGGCCGTTGCGGTAGTAGCCGCCGAACAGGTCGACCGGAATTTCACCCTCGATCTCCAGATCGTGCGCCGCGATTTCCGTATCGACCGGCGCGTAAAGCCCCTGGAGGTAGGGGTTGAGGTCGTCGATCTTCACGTCCATGGCGTTTCCTCCGTCCGGCCGTCGAACGGTCTCCGATCGCCCATGCTCCGGAGCGGCCGGGTCGGCGATGTCATGCGGTCGTCCAGGCGCGCCGTCAAATGGCGGCCGGGTCTTTGGACAGCGGAATGATGGCGACGCTGTCGCCGGCCGCCGCGGGCGACGCGTGGGGCGGGCGGACGATCAGCGCATCGGCCGCCGCCAGGCGCGAGAGCATCGAGCTGTCCTGCTTCGCGAACGGCGTCGCGACCGGCCGGCCGGCATCGTCCGCGGAGAGCGTGGCGCGCAGATAATCCTCCCGCTCGTCGTTGGCTGCGAGATCGGCGCCCAGGATCGCGGTTTCGGTCGCCGGGCCGTCCGCCGGCCGGCCGAGCATGCGCTGGAGCACCGGCGCCATGAACATGAGGGCGCAGACCAGCGCCGACACCGGGTTGCCCGGCAGGCCGAGGAACGGCGTCGATGCGCCGTCCCGTTCGAGCGCGCCGAAAATCAGCGGCTTGCCTGGCCGCATGGCGATCTTCCAGAAATCGACCTTGAGGCCGATCTCGCCGAGCGCCGCCTGAATCAGGTCGTGTTCGCCGACCGAGGCGCCGCCGGTGGTGACCAGCAGGTCGGCCCGGCCCATGCCGCGGACGGCGGCCTGCAGTGCGGCCGGGTCGTCGCCGGCGATGCCGAGATTCTGCGCCGTGCCGCCATTGCGCTCGACGAAGGCGGCGAGCGCCCAGCTGTTGGAACTGACGATTCGGTCCGGTCCGACCGGGTCGCCGGGCAGGACGATCTCGTCGCCCGTCGCCAGGATCGCCACGACCGGCCTGCGCACCACCGGCAGCCAGGGCGCGTTGACCGCGGCGGCGAGGCCGATGTCGCGCGGCCGGAGCAGCCGGCCGGCGGGCAGCAGCACCTCGCCTTCCGAGAAATCGAGCCCGGCCGGGCGGATGTAGCGTCCTTCCGGAACCGGCCCGGCCGCGATGACGGTATCGCCGTCCCGTTCGGCGTTTTCCTGGATCAGGATCGCGTCCGCGCCGTCCGGCACCGGCCCGCCGGTGAAGATGCGCACCGTCTCGCCGGGGCCGACCGCGCCGCCGAACGGCCGGCCGGCCGGCGCTTCGCCGATCTGCGTCAGGCGCGCGCCCGGCGCCCGGGTATCGGCGGCGCGCACCGCGTAGCCGTCCATCGCCGACACCGCGACCGGCGGCTGGGTCAGGCGCGCCGGCACGTCGCGCGCCAGCACCCGCCCGGCGGCGGCGGAAAGCGGCACGATCTCGGCGGGCAGCGGCGCGAACCGGCCGACGATCCGCGACCGGGCCTCGGCCACGGAAATCATGAAGGGCCCGGCGCGCCGCGCGACCAGTCGCCGGAGCGGCCGCCCGACTTCTCCTCCAGCCGGATGTCGCCGATGGTCATGCCGCGGTCGATCGCCTTGCACATGTCGTAGACGGTGAGCGCGGCGACGGAGACGGCGGTCAGCGCCTCCATCTCGACGCCGGTCCGCCCGGTGCAGGCCACCGTAGCGGCGATCCCCAGCCCGCCGGCGTCCCGGTCCGGCGTCAGGTCGACCGTGACGCTGGTCACCGGCAGCGGATGGCACAGCGGGATCAGCTCGGCGGTGCGCTTGGCCGCCATGATGCCGGCGAGCCGGGCGGCCGCCAGCACATCGCCCTTGGCGATGGCGCTGGCCTCGATCTTCTCCAGGGTCGCCGGCGCCATGCGCACGCTGCCGCGCGCGACGGCGCGGCGTTGCGTCACCGCCTTGCCGCCGACATCGACCATGCGCGCCGCGCCCTGCGCGTCGAGATGGGTGAAGCCCTGCTGCGCCCGCTCCGCCATGCTCCCTCCCGTTACGTTTGGGCCTGTTTCGTTTGGGGCCGCTTCGTTTGCCGCGCTCCCGCGCGCCTAGTAGCCCTGCTCGCGCTGGGCCGCGCGGGAAAACAGCCGGTCGATGCCGTTGCGGTCGATCCGGACGGGATAGATCCGGCGCAGCATGGCGCTGTACTGCGTCAGCAGTTCCTGGCCGATCTCCGCCTTCACGCCGTCGAGGACCGCCCGGCGGTTCTCCTTTGCGTCGCCGCCGGTTTCGATCGCCGCGAGCACGGCGACCGAATAGCCGTTGACGCCGGGCCGGGCGACCGCCGCGCCCGTCGCGCCGGCCTCGAACAGGGCGTCGCGCAACCGGCCGGAAACTTCCGGATCGCCGGTCGCGCCGTAGCGGTTGAGCGGCGCGCTGTTCTTGATGCCCGCGCCGGCCGCCTTCGCGACCTCCTCGATGCCCGCACCGGCGCGGATCCGCTGCGCCAGCGCGTCGGCCCGGATTTTCAGGGCGCGGGTGCGGGCGTCCGCAGCCCAATCCTTCGCAACGCGCTCTTCGACCTCCTCGAGCGCAGGGGTCCGGCTCGGCGCGATCCTGTCGACCTCGACGATGAAGAAGGCGCCGTCCTTCCGGTCCAGGACATCGCGGTCGTCGCGCCCGACATCCTGCTCGAAGATACGCTGGAGGAAGCGCGGATCGTCCGGCAGGCCGCCGATCGCCTTGCCCGTGGCGTCGCGCCCGCGGCTGTCGATGGCCGGAATGCGTTGCAGCTTCACGCCCACCTGCTCGGCGATCCTGTCCAGCGGCAGGTCGGCGCCAAGCCCGTCGTCGGCTTCCTCGCGCAGCCCGTCCAGGATGGCGCCGGCCCGCTTCCGCTTGATCGCCTCCTCGATGTCGGCCCTGACCTTTTCGAGCGGCGTCACTTTCGCCGGCTCCACCTTGTCGACGACGAGGACATGCCAGCCGAGCGGCGTCCTGACCGGCTCGGTAATCTCGCCGGCCCGGCGGGCGAAGGCGGCCCCGGCCAGCTCGGGGATCGGCAGGCCGTCCGCCGCCACCGTGCCCAGGCTGAGCGGCTCCTGCTTCACGACCTCCTTTGCGACCGTATCGAAGCTCCTGCCGCCGGCCATGGCCGCGGCAACCTTCCGGGCGTCCTCTTCGCTCGTGAACAGGAGTTGGCGTAGGGTGCGCCTTTCGGGGGTCGTGTATTTCGCCTTGTCCCGCTGGTAGGCGGCCAGGATTTCGCTGTCGGCGACCGGGATCCGGCCGAACACGTCCTCCGGCAGGACGATCAGGGCCGAGACCGCCCGGCTGGGCGGCCGGGTATAGCGGGCCTTGTGCTTGTCGTAGAATTCCGCGAGCTGCGCCTTGTCCGGCGCGGGCAGGTCGGTGATCGAACTGTCGCGCAGGATGAAGAAGGTCGCCCGGCGCCTCTCGTTGCGGTAGCGGTCGATCGTGTCCACGATCGCGGCCGGTGCGGCCTCGATGCCGGCGATGCCCTGGATGAGATATTGCGCGGCGATTTCGGTCCGCTGCGAATCGAGGAATTCCGGCTCGCTCATCTGGGCCGATTCCAGGCCGCGCCGGTAGAGTTCGGAGTCGAACTTGCCGTCCACGCCCCGGAAGGCCTCCATGGTCCGCACCGCCTCGCGGACCACCGGATCGCCGACCATGATGCCCGCGTCGCGGGTCGCCTGGCGGTACAGCGCCTCGCGGACGAAACCGTCGGCGACGATATCGACGACGCCCATGGTTTTCGCCGTCCGGTAGTCGACGCTGGCGCCGCTGCGCCGGTTCAGCGCATCGAGCCGTTCGCGGAAGGCGCGCTGGAATTCGCGGCCGAGAACCTCCTGCTCGCCGACCTCGATCACCGCTTCGGCGCGCGAGAAGCCGTCGCGGAAGACATACTCCACACCGACGATGGCGAACGGCGGGATCAGGATGCAGGCAAGCACGATGCCGAGCCAGGATCGGGCGCCCTTGCGGATATCTTGCAGCATGTGCGGCGGGTCCGGTTGCTGTGTGCCGGCGCGCCCGAAGGGAAAGGGGGCGGCCGCGCCGGGCCTGCCGGCAATGTAGGGATGCGACTCCGGCGCTGGCAAGCGGCCCGATCCGGAACCGGGTTCAAATCGGCGCGACGCATTTCGGCGCGGCGGCCCGTTCTTCCGGCCGTTCCGGCGCGGGCGGGGCTGCTTTTCGGGCGGTCAATCGGGCAGCCGATCGGGCGGGGGCGGCCGATCCGGAGTCTGGCCTGCACGGGCGGCCCCTGCTAAATCCGGCGCGGGAAGCAGGGCGGAGCCGGTCGCGAGATGAAAAAAGCCAAGCCGTTGATCGCCGGCAACTGGAAGATGAACGGCCTGCGCGCCGAGGCCGTCGCGCTGGCGGAATCGGCCGCCGCGGCTGCCGCGGCGTCCGACTCCTGCGACGTCGCGGTGTTCCCGCCCTTCACTGCGCTAGACGCCGTCGCCGGCGCGCTCGCCGGATCGCCGGTCGCGCTCGGCGGGCAGGATTGCCACGAGGCCGAAGCGGGCGCCTACACCAGTTGCATCAGCGCCGCCATGCTGGCCGATCTCGGCTGCCGCTACGTCATCCTCGGCCATTCGGAGCGCCGCCACGGCCGCAGGGAAACCAGCGACACCGTTTATGAAAAGGCCAAGGCCGCGTTCCGCGCCGGGCTGATCCCGATCGTCTGCGTCGGCGAGACCCGGGCGCAACGCATAAGGGGACTGGGCGATGACGCGGTCGTCGACCAGGTCTTCGGGTCGGTCCCGTACGCCGAGGGGCCGATGATGCTCGCCTACGAGCCGGTCTGGGCGATCGGCACCGGCAAGGCGGCCACGGTCGAGGACATTGCCAGGATGCACGATATCCTCAGCGGCGTGCTCGAAGCGATGGAGCGCGACTGCGAAGGCAGCCCCATCCTGTACGGCGGCTCGGTCAGCCCGGACAACGCCGCCGATATCCTGGCGACCGACGGGGTCGGCGGCCTGCTGGTCGGCGGCGCCAGCCTGGACGCCGAAGCCTTCGGCGCGATTATCCGCGCGGCGGGATAGAGGTCGCCGGCTCGGGCGTACCTCAGGCGGAACCCCAGATCGCTTCGGCGGTGCGTTGGGTGCGGTCGAACTTGGTCATCTGGTCGTCGAAGGTGACGATTTTGCCGCCGTCCTAACGCGTCCGGTCAAGAGGTCGATGAAGCCAACCGCGCTTCCGAGCGGTCGAGCCAAAGCATATAGAGCGCGGCCGCCAAACCCAAAGCGGACGAGATCAGCATCATGCCCAGCAACGCCAGGGCCGCATTCTCCGCCGTCAGAATGGCCCCGGTGGCGGCCGACACCAATGCGCCTCCCGCCACGGCCAGCGCGCCGGTAAGGCCGGAAGCGCTCCCGGCCAGGGCCGGCCGGACCGACAGGGCGCCGGAACTGCTGCTCGGCATGGTGACGCCATTGCCGATGCCGACGCAAACGCAGGCGCCGAACACGGTCAGCTCGTGCACAAACCCTGTCGCCAGGACCAGCAGCCCCAGAAGCAGGCCGGCGCAGGCGACGATCCGCCCGGCTGTCATCATGGCGGAAAGCGGATAGCGCGCGGCGAAGCGGCCGGAAAGAAAGCTGCCGAAGACGAAGCCCGCGGTGATGCTGCCCATGTAGACGCCGAGCAGCCCCGGCGGCACATCGAACAGCGCGCTGGCGACCACCGGCGCACCGCCGAGAAAGGCGTAGAAGGCGCCGGTCGAGAATGCCATGCAAAGCGCATAGCCCCAGAAACGACGCGAGCGCGCCAACTCGGGATAGGCGCGGAACTGCGCCTTCAGCGTCCTGGATGGCGTTCGATTGGTTTCGCGCAGATCGATCCAGCAGACGGTCAGGACGACGACGCCGAAGCCCGAAAAGGCCCAGAAGCTGGCGCGCCAGCCATAGAGCTCGTCCAGCAGGCCGCCAAGCACCGGTCCGAGCATCGGGGCAATGGCCCAAGCCATGGCGAGATAGCCGATCAGGCTCGCCGCGCGCTGCGCGCCGGCGGTGTCCCTGACCACGGCGAGCGAGACCGTGTAACCGGCAACAATCGCCGCTTGCATCATGCGGCACAGCAGGAAGGTCCGGATATCTGTGGCCAACAAACAGCCGAACGAGGCCAGACAGAAGACGACCAGCGCGGCCAGCATCACCGGTCGCCGGCCGAAGCGGTCGGACAGCGGCCCGACGATCAACTGCAGGATCGCTGTGGCTGCGGCGTAGCCGGCAATGGAGAGGTTTACCAGGGTCCAGGACGCCGAGAAATCCGTCGCGATGTTGGAGAGCGACGGAAGAAACATGTTGAGCGACAGGACCGACAGCCCGCTCAGCGCAATCAGTGTGCCAAATCTCGGCGCTATCGTGGCGTTTTGCGGCATCCGGCCCTTCCCGCCCCGAATCGCAGGGCATTTCTTGAATCGGACACAAAAAAACGCCCCCGATTTCGGTCGGAGGCGCATGGGGTCCCGGTCTGGGGTCCGTTACCGGTCCAGGCGCCAAGCTCCCACAACGACGGTCGTCACTGTCATTTCGAACGGTTCCGCAGAGGTTCGTGGGGCACGCTAGGCAGGGTCGTTTACCGTGTCAACGACCGAGGCGCCACGCCCGGAGGCAACCGGCAGGCCCGGCATCGGACCGGGCATCGGACCCGGCCTCGGACCGGGCGCTTGACCGAATCGCTGCCGGTGCCAATCTCCCGGTCGAACCGGGCGTCAGCGGCGCCCGGCTGCACAGATTTCCCAACCGGGTTTCGATACAAGGCCGGACGGCGAGCGGGGGCATCGTGGCGCGACATGTGAAGATCGGAGAGGCGAAGACCCGCCTTTCTGCGCTGCCGGTGGCAGTGGAGACAGGCGAGGATCCGACGATCTGCCGCGGCGCAGCGCCGGTCGCCCATGCAACGCGGAGCGCCGGCGAAGGCGAACATGCCGCGCTCAGCGCGACGCTGCGCCGGGAACGGGCGAAGCGGAAGGCGGTGACGACGGCCGAGATCCTGTCCTGGCGTCACGAGGGACACGCGCACTGAGGACGACCGTATCCTGCGCCTCGGCGGCTGCCTGGGCGCCGCCGGGCGAGGGCGCGGCGCTGGGCCGGTTGACCGCGCGCCCGGCCGCGCCATGATGGCCGGCGAATATTCAGCGACCGAATCCCGCGAACAGCCAGCAACGAAGGAACCCAGCCATGCCGGTGACGAAAGGCATCAAGGCCCTGGTCGAGGAAGCCTATGCGCAAGTCGAGACCTGGACGGTCGAAGACGCGATCGCCCGCTTCGGCGACGACTCGATCCAGCTCGTCGACATCCGCGACATCCGCGAATTGTGGCGCGAGGGCACGGTGCCCGGCGCGGTCCACGCGCCGCGCGGCATGCTCGAATTCTGGGTCGATCCGGACAGCCCCTATCACCGCGAGGTCTTCGCGACCGACAAGAAGCTGGTGTTCTATTGCGCCGCGGGCTGGCGCAGCGCGCTCGCCGGCAAGGCGATGCTGGAGATGGGCCTGACCGACGTCGCCCATATCGACGGCGGTTTCACCGGCTGGAAGAAGGCCGGCGGCCCGGTCGAGGAAAAGCCGCAGCCCGCGCCGAAGACGGGGTAGGGGACGGAACACTGCTGATCGGCCCGGATTTCGGTTCGGGCGGTGGGACCGTAGGGGAGTTTGAAACCCTCCCCTACACGGGTTCGGACTGGCTCGGCATTTTGGGAGGAATGGAAAGATGACCGCCGATGCACCGGACCGGGCGGCGCCGCTGGCGGGCGTTCGGGTCCTCAATCTCGGCACGCGCTGGCCCGGCCGGGTGGCCGCGATGCTGCTGGCCGACCAGGGCGCGGACGTGGTCGAGATTGTGCGGCCCGGCCGCGAGACCCACGCCGCCGACCCGCTGCTCGACCGCGGCAAGCGCCTGGTCGAGCTGGACCTCAAGGACGAGGCGGCTCGCCGCATCTGCCGCGAGCGGGCCGCCGAGGCGGACGTCGTGTTCGAGAACATGCGCCCCGGCGCCGCCGCCGCGCTCGGGCTCGACTATGCCGCGCTCGGCGGCGAAGGCAGCGGCCTCGTCCACATCTCCCTGCCCGGTTTCGCCGAAGGCGATCCGATGCGCGACGTCCCGGCCTGGGAGGGAACCGTCTGCGCCGCCGTCGGCGTCTATACCGATATCAGCCCCCTCGGCGCGCTGCTCGGCACGCCGGTCTACTCCGCTATCCCCATGGCGTCGGCCTATGGCGGCGTGCTCGGCAGCCTCGCCGCCTCGCTCGGGCTCTACCGCCGGCAGCGCACCGGCCGCGGCCAGCATATCGAGGTGCCGCTCGCCGATTGCGTGATGGCCGCCATGGCGCTGCTCACCTGCAAGATCGAGGGCCAGCCCGCGCGCTACAACTTCCCGCCCATCGACAACGCGGTGCTGGATCTCGTGTTTCCGGCGCTGCGCGACCTGCGCGGCGGCATGACCGAAGACCATGTCGCCCGGATCGCGGACTATGTCCGGGGCCACGCCAACCCGACGATCAATTTCTACGAATGCGCGGACGGGCGGATCCTCTTCGTCTGCGCCCCGGACCACGTCTACCAGAACCGCGCCTTCCTCCAGGCTCTCGGCGTCTACGACCGGGTCATCGCCGAGGGGATGGTGAGCGAAACCCCCTATACGGAGCACGATGCCGGCAACAATGTGAACAAGGCGGCGAGCCTGACCCCGGCGTGGCGCACGCGGCTCATCGGACTCATCGCGGCGGCGGTGAAAGCCCGCCCGGCGGCGGAATGGGAGGCGACGATGCGCGCGGTCAACGTGCCGGCGACGGTGGTGCGGACGAGCGCCGAATGGCTGGCCGACCCGGCCGTCCGGGAGGCCGGGATCACCGCCGACCTCGACGACCCGGTGCGCGGCCCGGTGCGCCAGCCCGGCCGGTTCGTTTCCATCGAGAACGCGGCGGTCCGGTCGCCGGGGCTCCGGCCGGCGGCGGCCGCTACGGCAGATTTCGCGTGGCTGGCCCCGCCGATGGACCGGCCGGCGCCCGCGGCAACGGATTCGGATATCGGCCCGGACGCCGGCCCGGATGCGGCATCGCGGGGGATGCTCGACGGAGTCCGGGTGCTCGATTTCTCGAACATCGTCGCCGGCCCCGCTGCGGGCCGCACCCTCGCCGAACACGGCGCAGACGTCATCCGCATCGATCCGCCGGCGCCCCAGGCCGGACCCTACGCGACCATGTGGTTCGGCGTCGACGTCAACCAGGGCAAGCGCGCCGTCGTTCTCGACCTCAAGACCGATGCGGGCAAGGCCGCGCTCGCACGGCTGGTCGAAGGCGCGGACGTCGTCCTGCACAACTTTCTCGACCGCTCCGCCCGGTCCCTCGGCATCGCGCACGATCAGCTCGCCGCGATCAACCCCGCCATCGTCTCGGCCCAGATCGGCGCCTGGACGGGGATGGAGCCCGGTCCGTACGACGACGATCCGTCCTTCGATCCCGTGCTGCAGGCGGCGACCGGAATCATGGCGCGCTACGGCGACGGCCCGGACAAGCCGGTCATGCACGCCATCGCCTCCTGCGTAGACTATATCACCGGCTTCTCGACGGCGGCCGGCATCGCCCAGGCGCTGCTGGCGCGCGCGCGCGGGCAGGGCGGCAGCTATGTCCGCACCTCGCTCGCGATGGCGGCGCAACTGGTCCAGTTCCCCTACATGGTCGTCTGGGACGGCGCCGGGCCGGGCGCGGAGCCGTCCGGCCAGCAGGCGCGCGGCGAGCGCCCCGGCCAGCGCATCTACGAGACGGCCGACGGCTGGGTTTACATCGGCTGCCGCCCCGGCGACGCCGCCGGGGGCGCCCCGGCGGGGGGCGGGGCGGTCGGCGGGGCGGACGGCTCGGCCGGCGCGATCGCGGATGCCGTGCGCGGACTGACGACCGGGGAAATCCAGGCGCGGCTCGCGGGAATTCCCGGCGCCGGCGCGGTGGCGCTGCGCACGCTTGCGGAGATCCGCGCCGACCGCACGGTCGAAACGGCGGAGACCGCGGATCGGCGCTCCAACTGGATGAGCGGCGGTTCCATCTGCCTGCGCCGCGGCCTGCACCCCTCCGGCCACACCACCACCCTGCCGCTGCCGACTTGGGTGCGCCCCGAAGCGGCGTCCGTGCAGCACCTTGGCCCCGCGCCCCCGCCCGGCGCCCACACCGCCGAGGTGCTGGCCGAGGCGGGGCATTCGGCCGGGGAGACGGAAGACCTTCTGCGCCGCGGCGCCGCGCGCGACGGCTGGGCCGTCCTGCCGCGCTACCTGCCGAGGTGAGGGAAGCCGGAGGGCTCCGCGCACCACAGGACGAACCGGCCCGGCCGGCGTTGCCCGGCCTCTTGATTCACGATGGGGTAGAAACAAATACCCGGTTTCTACCCTAAGGGACCGGACATGGGCCTCAACATCAAGAACGAAGAGACCTGCGCGCTCGCCCGCGAACTCGCCGACCTGACCGGCGAGACCGTGACCGGCGCGATAACCGTTGCCCTGCGCGAACGCCTGGAGCGGGAGAAGCGGGAGCGGGACAAAGAAGCACTGCTTCGGGATGTCCGCGCCATAGCAGAGCGCTGCGCTGCGCGCATGGGTCCGGGGCCGTCGTCCACCGAGATCGGCGATTTCCTGTATGACGGGCACGGGTTGCCGAAGTGATCGGAACCGGGCGAGGCGGTTGCTGCGCGGGCGTTGCGCAGACACCTGAACGGCGGTAGGGTAGAAGCAGATATCTGATTTCTACCCTGGGGATCGTAAATGGGCCTCAACATCAAGAACGAAGAGACCTGCGCGCTCGCCCGCGAACTGGCCGACCTGACCGGCGAGACCATGACCGGCGCGATAACCGTTGCCCTGAGCGAACGCCTGGAGCGGGAGAAGCGGGAGCGGGATGCAGAGGCGGAGATTGCGGAAATGCTCGCCTTCGGCGAACGCTGCGCCAAGCGCCTGGGTCCGGGGCCGTCCGCTGTCGAGCACGGCGACTTCCTGTACGACGAGCACGGCCTGCCCAGGTGATTGTCGATACCTCGGCGGTCCTGGCGGTCCTGTTCGGCGAACCGGATCGGCAGCGCTATGCCGCCGCCCTCCAGACAGCGCCGCGTCGCCGAATGTCGGTCGCTAACGCGCTCGAAGCGACAATCGTTGCCGAACGTCGCGGCGGTGCGCCGGCTGGGGTCGATCTTGAACTTTTTTTCGAGCTATGCGGCCGCGCGCGGGGGCCCGTCACGACGGAACAGCTTGCCGCCGCCCGGCGCGCGGGGCGGCGGTTCGGCAGGGGCAACCATCCGGCCGGGCTGAATTTCGGCGACTGCTTCGCCTACGCCCTCGCCGAGACGACCGGCGAACCGCTGCTCTTCAAGGGCGGCGACTTCGCGCAGACGGACATTCCGCCGGCGCTGGCGGAAGAGGCGGCGGCGGGGTAGGGCGCCGGGGGGAACGAAGGGCGGCGATGCCTGAGTCGCCCGTCGCGGGACGGGCTGCGCCCCGGCGGTGCCGCAACCCCGCTCAGTCCCGGCCCGCCTCGACGATCTTTTGCGCCAGCAGTTCCGGATCGGTGAAGCAGGCTTCGTGGCCGCCCGGCATCTGCACCAGCCGGCACAGGCCGAGGCGCGCCGTGAACCGCGGATGCCAGGCGAAATCGCCCGGCGGCATGGCGATGTCTTCCGTGCAGTTGATGTAGGAGCGCGGAATCTTCAGCTCGTGGAAGGATTTCAGCGCCACCCGGTCGGTCAGCGTCCGCAGCGGATGCGGCGTCGTCAGCTCGTAGGTCTTCTGGGCGAGCGCCAGGTCCGCATCGTTCATGAACGCCTCGCGCCACACCGGGAAAGGCAGTTTGACCGCGCCCGGGCCGTGGGCCCCGGACGCCGCGATCGCGTCCATCAGCTGCTTGTAATGCGGCGGGCTGACCGATTCGATCGATTCGCCGTCGCTCAGCACGAAAGCGTTCCAGTAGACCAGCCGGCGAATGCGGTCCGGCAGCTCCTCCGCCATCCGGGAGATGATCGTGCCGCCGTAGGAATGACCGAGGAGCACGAAATCCTTCAGGTCGTTTTTAACGACATAGTCGACGGCGGACTTGACGGCGTCGTTGTGCCCGACGGTCCTGTCGATGTCCTTGCCGGGTCCGTTGCCGGCCAGGGTCGGTGTGTGGACGGTGTGCCCGGCCTTGCGCAGCGGTTTCGCAACGTCCTCCCACAATGCGCCATAGTGCCAGGCGCCGTGAATCAGCACGAATGTCGTCATGTTTGCCTCCTGCTTCGGCGTCCCGGCGGCCAGAACGGTCGTCGGGGCCGTGGCCAGCGCGCCCGCCGCGCCCGCCCCTTGCATGAACTGTCTGCGGTGGATGGTCATCGGTCTGCTCCCTCATGCCCGGATGCCGGCCGGCGACCGCAGAATTGCCCCGGCCAGCGCACTGCCTTATCCTCACAAGAGCGCCGGGCCGGTTCTTGGCCCGCAGCGCACCGGAACGGGACTCGAGGGAACGTTCCATGACCCGCGAGGCCGGACAGGCGCCGCGCGTGCGGAACAGGCGGTACGAAATCTGGCGCACCGCGGATGTCGCCGAGCCCGACCGTTACGCCTATTTTCGCGAGGCGGTCTGCGAAGCCTTCATGGACCTGACGCCCGAACACGACCGCTCGGGTCCGTTCGACGCCGTGGTCGAATCCGTGCCGCTGGCCGACGGTGCGGTAAACCGGGTTCGCGGCACGCCGCACCATGTTCAGCGGACGCCGGCGCAAATTCGCCGGACAACCGAACAGTGTTTCTTCCTCAACATCCAGCTCAAGTCCGAATGCGTCATCGAACAGACGGGCCGCGCGGTCCGGCTCGCGCCCGGACAGGTCGCCCTGTTCGGCAGCGACCAGCCCTTCCGGATTTTCCACCCCGAGGGGCGTGACATGAGCGTCGCCTCATTCTGGCTGCCGCGCCGGCAGGTCGAGGAGTCGTTTCCCGGCGGGCGGATACCGGGTATCCGCCGGGTCTCCGACCATCCGTTCCTCGGCCCGCTGATCGCGTCGGCCGCGCGCACCCTGAATCGCGGCGCCCGCGCCATCGACCCCGCCGACGGCAGCCTCATGCTGGAGAGCCTGATCCGGCTGGCGGCGCAGGCCGGCTCAGGCAGCCGCGATCCGGGCGTTGCGCCCGAAACGCTCCATCCGGTCCTGCTGGCGGCCGTTCTGGAACATGTCGAGAGCCGGTTGCACGAACCGGCCCTTTCGGTCGGCGGGGTCGCCGCGCATTTCGGCATCAGCAAGCGCTATGTCCACAAGCTGTTCGAGCGCACCGGCAACAGTTTTTCGCGCCACGTCCTGCAATGCCGGCTCGAACGGACGGCGGCGGACCTTGCGGCGCCGGAATACGCCCGGTCGCCGATCGCCGAGATCGCCTACCGCAACGGCTTTTCCGACCTGTCCTATTTCAACCGCCGCTTCAGGGCGCATTTCCAGGCGACGCCGCGGGAGGTGCGGCGGAACCGGCGCCGATGATCCGGTCCTGCCGGTCGACGCAGGCGCCATGCGCCGGAATTTCAGATAAAATTACTATTTTCGCTTGAATTTCCTGTAATATTTCCTATAAATGTGAGATGGTTTCATCGCCGCCGGACAATCCCTCCGAGCCCGGACGGAAACTGACATTTCATGACATATCCTGACATCCCCCCACGTCATCCCGCTCCGGCCGGAATGACGGGAGGGGTGAAAGGAAGGCACAATGACGAATCATGACATTTCCTGACACATGCCGAAGGCTCTCCGTCCGGCGCCGCCGCCGGGTTGCGGAACCGTCGCCGCGCCGGCCGTCAGACGGTCTGCAGCCCGAGATGGGCCTCGATGACGTCGAAATCCCGGTCGGCATGGAGCAGGCGGTGGCCGTTCTCCAGGCAGAAGGTCGCGATCAGCATGTCGATCGTCTTGCGCACGGTCACGCCCCGCGCGCGCAGAGTGCGATAGTTGCGGGCGCCGGCGAGCGCGATCTCCCGCCCGACCATCGGCGCGAAGTGCAGCGTGTCGAGGGCGTCGCGGGCGCGGCGGGCGTCGCGGCTGCTGCGAAAGCCTTGCAGCACCTCGCACAGGATGAGATCGCCGGTCAGCACCGGCTCGACGCCGAGAATATCGTCGAGCAGCGCGGTTTCCCGGGTCGCGGCGCCGTTGAAATAGTCGATCCAGACCGAGGAATCGACGACGATCACCGGTCCCGCCGCATGTCGTCGAGATTGCCGTCCCAGCGCAGCTTGCCGCGCAGGGCGCGCAGCCGGCCTTGCCGCCGCGTTCTCACCAGCAGGCGCAACCCTTCCTCCACGGCGGCCTTCTTCGTCTTGCTGCCGCTCGCCTCCAGGGCTTCCGCCATCAGGTCGTCGTCGATGTCGATATTGGTGCGCATGGCTGCTTTATGTGTATCAATCGGAAAATTATACACATCGGTGACGCCGCCGGTCAACCTCCGGACTGCCGAAACATGACATATCCTGACATCGCAATCCGTCATCCCGCCCGACCGGACCGGACCTTCATCCCGACCGACCGGACCGGACCTTCTTCCCGACCGAAGCGCCCCTCACCGTCATTCCGACCGAAGCGCCCCCCGCCGTCATTCCGACCGAGCGAAGCGAGTGGAGGAATCTCGGCTCGATTTCGACACCGGGAACCCCGGGTCCGGCGACGGGGTTCCTCCCCTTCGACTTCGCTCAGGGCAGGCTGCTTCGCGGACCGGCGTCCGCTCCGGCCGGAATGACGGGAAAGGGCGAACGGGACGGCGGTATGACAAATCCTGACGAATCATGACATATCCTGACGCCTCCGCTTCGTTCGCATCGCCGGGCCGCCGTCCGGCGGGCTGCCTCTGACCGTCATGACCGAAGGCCCCGAAGTTCTCGTCATCGGCGCCGGGATCGTCGGCGTCAGCGCCGCGCTGAACCTGCAGCGCCGCGGCCTGCGCGTGACGCTCGCCGACCGGCGGGCGCCGGGCGAGGGCGCCTCGTTCGGCAATGCCGGCATCCTGGTGCCGGGCGCCGTGACGCCGGTGCCCGTGCCGGGCCTGCTGGGCAAGGCCCCGGGCATGCTGCTGCGCGGCAAGGGCCCGCTGTTCCTGCGCTGGCCGTACCTGCCGGTCCTGCTGCCCTGGCTGGCCCGCTATCTCGCGAACGGGACCGACCGCAACGTCCGCCGGATCGCCGCCGCGCTGACGCCGATCATCGGCGACAGCCTGGAGGAGCACCGGGCCCTGGCGCGCGGCACGCCGGCCGAAGCGCATATCCGGGCGCAACCCTATCTGTTCGCCTACCGGGACCGGGCGGCGTTCGATGCCGACGGCTACAGCTGGGCGATCCGGCGCGCCCAGGGCATCGGCTGGCGGGAGTATGAGGGCGACGGGGTCCGGGCGCTCGAGCCGTCCCTCGGGCCGGACTACCGCTTCATCGCCGCGCTGGAGGCGGGCCACGGCATGATCGACGGGCCGGGCGACTATGTGAAGGCGCTCGCCCGGAGCTTCGCCGCGGCCGGCGGCGACATCCTGGAGGCGGCGTTCACCGGCTTCGAACATGCCGGCGGCCGGGTCGAGGGCGTGCGGTTCGGCGACAGGACCGTCCGGGCCGAAACGATCCTGGTCGCCGCCGGCGCATGGTCCGCGCGGGTCCTCGGGCCGCTGGGCCTCAGGATCCCGCTGGAAAGCGAGCGCGGCTATCACGCGGAGCTATGGGAACCCGACGGCGGCCCCGCCCAGTGCGTCATGCTGAGCGACAGCAAGCTCGCGGTCACGCCGATGAGCGGCCGGGTCCGCTTCGCCGGGCTGGTCGAATTCGGCGGGCTGGACGCCGGGCCGCGCCGGGCGCCGCTGCGCGCGGTCCGGGCGGGCGCAAAGGCCTTTCCCGGCATGACCTGGCAGCGCGAGACCGAGTGGCTGGGCCATCGCCCGGCGCCGGCCGACAGCATCCCCTATATCGGCGCCGTGCCGGCCCATCCCAACGTCTACACGGCGTTCGGACACCATCATGTCGGCCTGACCGGCGGGGCGCGGACCGGCCGCCTGGTCGCGGATTTGATCGCGGGTGCGACACCGAATTTCGACATGACGCCCTATCGGGTGGATAGGTAGGGCCGGCGGCCGGCGCGTTTTCCGGCCGCTTCGTATCGGGAAGGAGACCTCCACCATGAACCCTGCTCTTCGCACGGCGCTGCTCGGCGCCTCTGCACTCGTCCTGGCCGCGATCCCCGCCCAGGCCGCGAAATGGGATATGCCGCTGGCCTATTCGGCTTCGAACTACCATTCCAAGAACGCTGCGAAATTCGCCGAAGCGGTGAAGAAGAACAGCGGCGGCAAGATCGACATCGTGACCCATCCGGGCGGCTCCCTGTTCAAGGGCGGCGAGATCTTCCGCGCCATCCGGACCGGGCAGGCGCCGATCGGCGAGCGCCTGATTTCGGCGCTGGGCAACGAGAGCCCGCTCTTCGAGATCGACGCGCTGCCCTTCCTCGCCACCTCCTTCGCCGACGCGCTGAAGCTGCACAAGGCGTCGCTGCCGGTGCTCCAGAAGATCCTGGCGAAGAAGCGCGTGCGGATGCTCTACGCCGTGCCGTGGCCGCCGCAGGGCCTCTACAACAAGAAGCCGGTCAACACGGTCGCCGACATGAAGGGCGTCAAGTTCCGCGCGTACAACGCCGCGACGGCGCGCCTCGCGACCCTGATGGGCGCGATTCCGACCAAGATCGAGGCGGCGGAGCTCTCGCAGGCGTTCGCCACGGGCGTCGCGGAATCGATGATCTCCTCCGGCTCGACCGGCTACGACCGGAAGATCTGGGAGCATGTCAAATACTGGTACGACACCCAGGCCTGGCTGCCCAAGAACATGGTGATCGTCAACGCCAAGGCCTGGGACGGCCTGGACGACGCCGGCCGGGCCGCGATCGCCAAGGCGGCCGCTGCGGCCGAGAAAGCCGGTTGGGCGGAGGCGCAGCGGCTGGCCGACTGGTACAAGACCCAGCTCGCCAAGAACGGCATGGAAGTCGGCCCGCCGAGCGCAGCGCTGGCCACGGAATTCCGCGCGCTGGGCAACACGATGATGCAGGAGTGGCTGAAGCGCGCCGGCGACGACGGCAAGGCCGTGATCGACGCCTACAAGGCGATGAACTAGCGCGCCGTCCGGGATAGCGGTGCCTGCGGCGATTTCGATCCGCCGCCGGCCCCGCGGCTTCCGCAGATGGCCGGGATCGTCCTGGACTACGGGCCGCTGGCGGCGGTTCTCGCTGCCGCCGGCTTCGCCATGGCCGCCGCGCTGGCGCCGCCGGCGGGGCGGGCGGCGGCCGGCCTGTACCGGCTCTGCGGCGCCGTCGGGGCCGGATTCCTGGTCCTGATCGGCCTGCTGATCCTGCTGGAGATCGGCTCGCGGGCCGCCGCCGTCTATGTGCCCGGACTCAAGGCCTATGCCGGCTATTCGATGGCGGCCTCGGCCTTTTTCGCCTTTGCCTACACCTTCGGCCACCGGGCCCATATCCGCATGTCGGCGATCGTCGGCCGGCTGGCCGGGCGCGCCCGGCGCATCGCCGAAATCTGGTGCCTGGCCGCCTCCAGTTTCGTGACCGGCTTCGTCTGCTGGTACGCCGTGAAGCTGGTCGCCGTCTCCTGGGACCTGGAGGATGTCAGCGAGGGTACGGACCGGATGCTGCTGTGGATCCCGCAGACCGCGGTCGCCGTGGGCGCGACGGTGCTGTTCGTCTGCGTCCTGCACCGGTTCGTCGACGTGCTGCGCGGCGCCGACATCGGCGACCAGCGCAGCGCCGACGTCATGGCGACGGCGGAATAGGGCGGCCGGCAGTGGAGCATATTCTTGCCACCGCCGTGTTCCTCGGCGTGCTGCTGTTCCTGCTCGGCAGCGGGGTCTGGGTCGGCTTCTCGCTGATCGGCGTCGCCTTTACCGGCATGCTGCTGTTCGCGCCCGGCACCTTCGGCCAGATCGGCGACCGGATGATGACCGTGATCTGGTCCCATTCGGCGAGCTGGACGCTGACCGCCCTGCCGCTCTTCATCTGGATGGGCGAGATCCTGTTCCGGACCCGATTGTCCGAAGACCTGTTCAAGGGCCTGTCGCCCTGGATGAACCGGCTGCCCGGGCGGCTGCTCCACACCAACATCATCGGCTGCACGATCTTCGCCGCGATCTCCGGCTCGTCGGCGGCAACCGTGGCGACGGTCGGCAAGATGTCGATTCCCGAATTGCGGGCGCGCAAATATCCCGAAGACCTGGTGATCGGCACGCTTTCCGGCGCCGGCACGCTCGGCCTGCTGATCCCGCCGTCGATCATCCTGATCGTCTACGGCGTGACGGTGAACCAGTCGATTTCCAAGCTGTTCATCGCCGGCGTGGTGCCGGGCATCGTGCTGGCGAGCCTGTTCATGGCCTATGTGATCGGCTGGTCGCTGCTGCGGCCGGGCAGGATGCCGCCGGCCGAGCCGCGGCGGCCCTTCGGAGAGAAACTCGGCCAATCGCTCTACCTCATCCCGGTCCTGCTGCTGATCGCCGGGGTGCTCGGCTCGATCTACGGCGGCATCGCCACGGCGACCGAGGCGGCGGTGTTCGGCGTCGCCGGGGCGCTCGGCCTGTCGGCGATCCAGGGTTCGCTGTCCCGGGAAACCTTCCGGGAATCGCTGCTGGGCGCCACCCGCACCTCCGCCATGATCGCGCTGATCCTGGCCGGCGCGGCCTTCCTGACCCTGGCGATGGGGTTTACCGGCCTGCCGCGCGGCCTGGCGTCCTGGATCGCCGGCTTCAACCTCAGCAAGTACGAGCTGATCCTGGCGCTGACGGTCTTCTACATTCTGCTCGGCTGTTTCCTCGACGGCATCTCGGCCGTCGTGCTGACCATGGCGATCGTCGAGCCGATGATCCTGCAGGCCGGCATCGACCTGATCTGGTTCGGCATCTTCCTCGTCGTCGTCGTCGAGATGGCGCAGATCACGCCGCCGATCGGCTTCAACCTGTTCGTGCTGCAGGGCATGACCGGCCACAATATCGGCTATATCGCGAAGGTCTCGCTGCCCCTGTTCCTGGTCATGGTGTTCGCGGTCTTCCTGATCGTCGTCTTCCCCGACATCGTGATGTTCCTGCCCGACAGCATGGCCGGGGCGGCCCGGTAGATGCGGCGCACGAAACGCGCCGCGATTGACCGGATTTGCCGGGCTTCGTAAACCGGACTCCGACCGTTAGGACAAAGCTTCAGAAGGCGCGCCATGTCTCACACCCGATCCGTCATCGTTACAGGCGCCGGCTCCGGCATCGGCCGCGCGGTCGCCCTGGCGATGCAGGCCGACGGCTACAATGTGGCGCTGGCCGGCCGGCGCGCCGACGAACTGGACAAGACGGCGGTGCAGGCGGCCGAGGGCGGCGGCCGGATGCTGGCGCTGCCGACGGACGTGACCGACGACGACCAGGTCGCCCGGCTGTTCGCGCGCACGGTCGAGGAATTCGGCCGGCTCGACGTGCTGTTCAACAATGCCGGCCGGGGCGCGCCGCAGGTGCCGATGGAGGAGCTGACGCCGCAGCAGTGGCGCGACGTGGTCGACCTGAACCTGACCGCCTGTTTCGTCTGCGCCCAGCACGCGATCCGGATCATGAAGGCGCAGGAGCCGAAGGGCGGGCGGATCATCAACAACGGCTCGATTTCGGCCCACACGCCGCGGCCGTTCACCGCGCCCTACACCGCGACCAAGCACGCGCTCACCGGCCTCACCAAGTCCATCGCGCTGGACGGCCGGCCCGACGACATCACGGCCTGCCAGATCGACATCGGCAACGCGGTGACCGGGATGACGAAGGTCATGGCCGAGGGGATATTGCAGGCGAACGGCGAAAAGATGGTCGAGCCGCGCATGGACGTCGAACATGTCGCGACGTCGGTCCTGCACATGGCCAACCTGCCGCTCGACGCCAACGCGCTCTTCATGACCGTCATGGCGACCAAGATGCCCCATATCGGCCGGGGCTGAGGCGTCGACATCGGGCCGTCGGGAAGCGTATCGTCAACGGTCCATCCCTGGGGAGGAGACCATGACTGGAATTCGATCCGCCGCTGCGGGTATCGCCGTTGCGGTTCTTGGGGTTTTGTTCGTATCCGCGCCAGCCGATGCCTGTTCGAACGACATGAAGCAGCGCGTCAAGGCGGCCGGCGGCTGCTTTGCAATCGATTTCGTCGGGAACAAGGAAATCGCCAAAGGCGAGCCGCTGGTCGTGTTCATTCACGGGGACAGGCAACCCGTGAACAGAGACAACAGTTACCACCGAGGGTATGCCTTCCTGTTTGCCGGCTTGAACGCCTATCGGATCAACGCCATTGCGATCGCCCGTCCGACCTATTCGGTACCCACGGGGAAAACCGTCGACGTACCGGGAAATCGCCGCAGGGACCAGTACATTCCCGGTGCGGTGGACGGCGTCGCTGACGCCTTGAAAGCGCTGAAGAAACATTACCGGCCTTCACGGCTGGTCCTGATCGGACATTCCGGCGGATCCATGATTTCAGGCATCCTGTTCGGGCGCCATCCGGGGATCGCCGACGGCGGGGTGCTAATCGCTTGGGGGTGCGATACTCCGACCTGGTGCCAATGGCGCATCGATTCCGCCGGCGGCGGAAGGCGGCACTGGCCGGAGAACCTTTCGGCCTGGGACTACATTCCGAAAATTCCGGCCGGTTCCGTGAAGGTTATCGCTATTACGGGAACCGCCGACAGGAACACGCTACCGAAGTTCGCCAGGCAGTGCGTCGATGCCATGAAGAAGCGCGGCATCGACGCCCGGCTCGAACTGGCGGACGGCCTCGGGCATGGCTCGGTATTCCTGTCAGACAAAATCCTGGCCGCCGTCGAGGAACTCTTGAAACGATAGCAGGGGAGAAGGCTATTCGGCAGGGAAAGAAGCCGTCTATTGTGGCTGGTTTGCGTAAAATCGGTGCGCCGACAAAATTGCAATTTGACGGTGCCGAATGGTTGCGAAAGAAAAGGGCGCCCCGAGCGGGGCGCCCAGCATAGAGAGGTCGGATCGGGGATCAGTTCCAGCTTTTCTGCGGGCACTTGTCGCCGAAGCTGTCCGTCTTGAAGGTCACCATCTGGTTGACCTCGATCTGCGGCACGCCCTTGGCGTCGAGCGTGACCGAGCGCTTGTACCAGGGCTGGATCAGGAATCCGTTGACATTGTATTTCAGCTGGCCGCGGACCGAGTTCAGCCCCTGTGCCCGCATGACCTTGACGAGGTTTTTCAGGTTCTTGAAGTTGCCCTTCACGCCGCGCAGGCCGTCGGCGATCTTGCGCGCGCCGTCATAGGCCTGGAGCGCGAACATGTCCGGCATCCGCTTGTTCTTCGCCATGAAAGCCTTGATGAACTCGGCATTGCGCGGGTTGTCCATGTTCGGGCCCCAGTGCAGCGTGTGGAACGAGCCCACGGCCGCCTTGCCGATCGGTTTGATCGTGATGTAGTCGACGGCGTAGTTGGTGTAGAGCCTCACCTGCTGGCCGGCGCCGGACGCCGCCCACTGTTTCATGAAGGCGATGCCCATGCCGCCCGGCACGAAGATGAACAGCGAGTCGGCGCCGCTGGCGCGCACCTTGCTGATCTCGGCCTGATAGTCGCGCGTACCCAGCTTGAACAGGATCCGGCCGACGACCTTGCCGTCCTTGTAGGTGCGCTGGAAGCCGTTCAGCATGTCCTTGCCCGCCTGGTAGTTGGGCGCCATCATGAACACCTTCTTCAGGCCTTCCTGGTTCAGCAGTTCGCCCATTGCCTCGGCGGCCTCGTCGTTCTGGAACGAGCTCGAGATGAAGTAGGGGCTGCAGTTCTTGCCCGCCAGGCCGGACCAGCCGGCGTTGTTGCTCATGAGTATCCGCCTCGCGCGGGTCACCGGACGGGACACGGCGGCCAGGATATGCGACCAGATAATTCCGGAAACCATATGGACTCTCTGCGACTTGAGCCATTTGCGCACGGCGCGCAGGCCGACATCCGCCTTGCGCTGGTCGTCGCCGATAAAAATGTCCGTCGGTACGCCGCCCAGTTTGTCGCCATTTTTCTTCCAGCCTTCGAGTTCGAGGCCGAGCTGCCAGCCGGCGAGCTGCGACTTGCCGAGAATGGCGGCGCCGCCGGACAGCGTGTTGAGGAAGCCGATGCGGAAATTCTCGGCCTGCGCCGGCGCTGCGAGGCCGGCGGCAAGGGCCGTCGCCGCGACGGTCCCGATGACAAGTTTTTTCATGACGTCCCTCCCAAGGGTGCTGACGTTCGACTCCGATTGGCCGTTTTGTCCTGCTCTCGAAGTGTTGCGGCGGCCAAACCGATACCGTTATAGCGTGTTTTTGCGAAAAGCGGTCAACAAGATTGTCCGATGTTTTTCTGCCACCCTTTCACGATGACCCGGAATCTTCGAGCAGATCGTTGGAAACAGAAACCCACAAATCGCTGATCCGCCGCGTGTTTTCCCACCTGGATGCCGGCACGACCGACCGTGCGCCGGACATCCTGCGCAACCCCGTCGGCATCTACACCGATCCGGGCAGGCTTGAGGCCGAGATGGTCCGCATCCTGCGCCGGAAGACCCTGCTGGCCGGCCTGTCGGGGCGCCTGCCCGGGCCGGGCAGTTTTCTGGCGGAGGATCTCGCCGGCGTGCCGGTCCTGCTCATGCGCGGCGAGGACGGCGTGGCGCGGGCCTTCCTGAACAGCTGCCGCCACCGCGGCACTCGCCTGCTCGACGGCGCGGGCGCCGTCCGCCGCGCCTTCGCCTGCCCCTATCACGGCTGGACCTATGGTGTGGACGGACGCCTGACCGGCGTGCCGGACCAGGAGGCCTTCGAAGGCGCGGACCTCGCCGACTGCTCGCTGGCCGCGCTGCCCTGCACCGAGACCGACGGGATGATCTGGATCCGGCTGTCCGGCGACGCGCCGGCCGATGCGGGCGAGTCGCTGGACGGCCTCGCCGCCGAATTTGCCGGCTACGAATTGGCCGGATACCACCACTACGCCAGCCACCGGATGACCCCGGCGATCAACTGGAAGATGGCGCTGGACACCTTCATGGAGCCGTACCATTTCGCCGTGCTGCACAAGGAGACGGTGGCGCCGATCTTCTTCCCCAATCTCTGCCTCTACGACGAGTTCGGCGAGAGTTTCCGGGAGTACCTGCCGCGCCGCTCGATCGTTGAGATGCGCGGGCGACCGGAGGCGGAATGGGATGCGGTCTGGCATTCCGCGATCGTCTATTACCTGCCGCCCAACGCGGTCTTCGTCATGCAGCAGGACCATGCCGAAGTATGGCGCATCTTCCCGCGGGACGGCCGGGTCGACTGGACCGAGGTTCATCTCGACCTGTACATTCCCGAGCCGGCGGAGACCGAAAAGGCCCGCCGCCACTGGGACGCCAATCTCGACCTCGCCGTGCGCACCGTCGAGAACGAGGATTTCGCCGCCGCCGAATCGGCCTATGCCGGCTTCGCCAGCGGCCTTGCCGAAGAGGTCGTCTACGGCCGTAACGAGCCCGCGCTCCAGGGGCTTCATCGCAGGATCGCGGCGATGATGGCCGGGCAGTGAAGGCCGGATTCCAGGCGCCGGGTTTGCCCCGGCCGCGGCGTTACGCTTATCTTCGGCCGGTCTCAAGCAAGCCGCTGCCGCCATGACCGAAGACCGCGCTGCCGCCACCCGCCGCGCCTATATGGCAGTCCTCGAACACTATCGCAGGGACTTCGCCGCACCGGGCTCGGCGGAGTATTGGTCACCGAGCCTGGAGACCGCGTCGCGCGACGAAATCCGGGCGATCCAGAACGCCAAGCTGGAGAAGCTGTCGCCGTTTCTCTACGAGAACAGCGCCTTCTACCGCCGCCGGTTCGACGACGCCGGCATGATCCCGGACGATATCCGGACGGTCGACGACCTGCCGAAATGGCGCCCGGTCGACAAGAAGGAGATGGTCGCCGACATGGCGGCCCATCCGCCCTGGGGCACCTACACCACCCATGACGACGCAATTTGGAACAGCCGGGGCTGGACGATTTTCCCGACCTCCGGCTCGACCGGCACGCCGCGGGTCTTCCGCTATTCGAAGACCGACCTGGACTACTGGAAATGGGCGAACAGCCGGGCGCTGTGGTCGCTCGGCGCCCGGCCGGGCGAAAAGGTGTTCCTGGTCGTCGGCTTCGGCCCCCATGTCTGGGGCTGGGGCGTGCTGCACGCGCTCGCCCATATGGGCGTGCCCTGCATCCCCGGCGGCGGGCTGACGGCGGAACTGCGCTGTAACTTCATCCTGCGCTACCGGCCGACCATCCTGGCGACCCTGCCGTCGCAATTGCTGCGCCTCGGCCATGTCATGCGCGACCTGGGCCACGACCCGACGCAGACATCCGTGACGAAGCTCTTCACCGGCGGCGAACCGGCGGCCGGCATCGCGGCGACGCGCCGGCGGCTGGAAGAGATGTGGGGCGCCGAGGTGGTGGAGTTCTACGGCTGCACCGAGGCTTCGCCCCATTCCGGCGGCTTCTCCTGCAGCCATCCGGTGCGCGACGACGGCACGGTGCAGACCCATCTGATGGAGGATATCCAGGTCTGGGAGCTGTGCGATCCGGACAACGATATGGCGGTTGTGCCGGAGGGCGGGCGCGGCATCACCGTCTGCACTAACATGAACTCGGAAAGCTCCAGCCATCTGCGCTTCGTCGTCGGCGATTATACGAGCTTCGACACCGCGCCCTGCGCCTGCGGCCGGACCCATGTCCGCGCGCTCGGCGGCTTCCAGGGCCGGGCCGACGACCTGATCAACCTGCGCGGCGTCAAGTTCTATCCCAGCGTCGTGGAGGAGGGCGTGCGCGCCGTCAGCGGCGTCGGCGACGAATATATGGTCCGCCTCGACACCACCGCCGAGGGCATCGACTTCATGCGCATCGAGGTGGAGCACGCCGACCATGCCGGCCCGGACGGCGTCATCGCCGCCGTGCGCAACGCCGTCACGAGCCGGATCGAGGTGCGCGTCGAGGTGGATGTGGTGCCGCCCGACACCTTCCCCAAGACCGAGATGAAGGCGAAACGGGTGGAGGACCGGCGGGGGAAGTAGGTCGGCTGCCGGCCCGCCGGCTCTGTCGATGAAGCGGTCCGTTGCAATAAAATAAAGAACCGGCGATAGATTGGCGACCTGCGGCAGCCGGGCGAAGGAGGCGGCGGAATGGCGAGGCGGGCGTTTCGGTTCATCGCTCCGACGGTTTTGCTTCTGCTGGCCGCGACGCTTGCACTGCCGGCGGCGGCGCAGACCTTCGACGAAGCTCTTGCGGCCGCCAAGCGCGGCGACTATGCAACCGCCTACCGCGGGTTCCGGCGCCTTGCCGAACAGGGCCATGCCTCCGCTCAGAACAATCTCGGGAACATGTACGCCGAAGGCCACGGCGTTCAGCAGGATCATGCGGAGGCCGTGAAGTGGTACCGGCGTGCTGCTAAGCAGGGCGAGTCCGACGCTCAGAACAATCTCGGCTATATGTACGAAGAGGGTCAGGGCGTTTCGCAGGACTACGTCGAGGCCGCGAAATGGTACGGTCGCGCCGCGGAACAGGGCGATGCCTACGCTCAAATCAATCTTGGGCGCATGTACGCCAAAGGCTACGGCGTTCGACAGGATTACGCCGAGGCTGCGAAATGGTATCGCCTCGCCGCCGAGCAGG
The DNA here is from genome assembly GCA_009840595.1 of Rhodospirillaceae bacterium. Classification (GTDB taxonomy): domain Bacteria; phylum Pseudomonadota; class Alphaproteobacteria; order Bin65; family Bin65; genus Bin65. The sequence goes on from VXNK01000045.1 coordinate 27,979, forward strand.
GCCATGCCTCCGCTCAGAACAGTCTCGGGCGCGTTTACTACAACGGCTGGGGCGTTGCGCAGGATTACGTCGAAGCCGCGAAGTGGTTCCGCCGCGCTGCGGAACAGGGTCTTGCCGCGGGTCAAGTCGGTCTGGGCTATATGTACGAAAGGGGCCGAGGCGTTCCGCAGGATTATGCGAAGGCCGTGAAGTGGTACCGGAGGGCTGCTAAGCACGGCGAGGCCTACGCTCAGAACAGTCTTGGGATAATGTACGACAGCGGTCGAGGCGTTCCACAGGACTACGCCGAAGCCGCAAAATGGTACCGCCGCGCCGCCGGACAGGGCTACGCCTACGCTCAAAATAATCTCGGGAACATGTACGAAGGCGGGAAGGGCATTCCGCGCGACCCGGTTCAGGCGCACAAATGGTTCAACCTTGCCGCGTCACGGGCTGCGGCGTCGGATAAGAAACTGCGCGAACGGGCGGTAGTGAACCGGGACCGCGTCGCGGCGCAGCTTACAGGGGCCCAACTGGCCCGCGCGCAACGGCTGGCGCGGGTGTGGCGGCCCCGAACGGGCGCGGCTGATTCAACCCCGCCCGCCGCCGGCGGGGATGACCGCCGCCGGGTCGCTGCGGTGCAACGGGCGCTCGCACAGCTCGGCTACGATCCCGGCCCGGCCGACGGAATTGCCGGCCCGAAGACCCGCAACGCGGTGCGGGCGTTTCAGGCGGCGGCTGGGCTGCCGGTGGACGGCCGCGTCTCCGAAGGGCTGGAGCGGACGGTTCTCGCCGCTCTTCGGCGCGCCGGCCCGGCGCCGCGTCCCGCGCTCGAAAAGACATCGACCGGCTCCGGCTTTCGCGTCAGCGCCGGCGGCGACATCCTGACCAACGCTCATGTCGTGGACGGCTGCATCGAGGTGCGGATTCCGCCGCCGGCCGGCGGCCCTGCCCGCCGGGTTGCGGTCGCCGCGCGCGACCGGGGTGCCGATCTCGCCCTGCTCAAGGGACCGGCAGGCCTGTCCTTCGCCGCCTTCCGCCAGGGGCGCGGCGTCCGTCCGGGCGCGCGCATCGTCGTGATGGGCTATCCGCTGCGCGGCCTGCTCGCCGCCGACGTGAATGTGAGCACCGGCACGGTCGCTGCTCTCGCCGGGCCAGGCGACGACCGCCGGCTCATCCAGATTACCGCACCGGTCCAGCCCGGCAACAGCGGCGGCCCCGTGCTGGATGCGGCCGGCAACGTCGTCGGCGCGGTCGTGGCGAAGCTCAACGCCCTCAAGGTCGCCCGCGCGACCGGCGACATCCCCCAGAACGTCAATTTCGCTGTGAGCGCGGGAGCGGCGCGCGCCTTCCTCGATTCCAAAGGGGTGGCCTATACCACCGCGCCATCGGCCGCCGCCCGGTCCGCCGAAGACGTGGCGGATGCCGCGCGCAAATTCACCGTTTTGGTCGAGTGCTGGAAGTGACGCGCGGCGACCGGTTCCGCGGCGGCGATCACCCGGTCGGAGAAACCCGCGCCGCACCTTCGGCGATGGCGCGTTCCATGTCTTCGAGCGAGGCTGGCGGGCCGCCGTATTTCAGCGCCCCGAACAGCCGGGCGACCGGGCGGATCGGCAGGAGCCGGACTTCGTTATTTTCCAGGATGAAATAGCGGACCCGGTCCCCGGGCTCTATGCCGAGCGCCTCTCGAACGGACTTGGGCAAAGTCGTTCGTCCGCTAGAATCGATTGCCGATTCGATGCAACTTTCGTCAATGCTGGCGCGGTTCGTCACCGCGCCGCCTTCCATTCCTGCCACTTCGCCAGGTTGGCGCGGGCTTCCGCGGCTTCCTGCGCCAGCACGGCGCGTTCTTTTTCGTTCTCGGCGGCGAATTCCAGAACGTAGCCGTTCGGGTCGCTGAAATAGATCGAGCTGCAGATGCCGTGGTCGATCGGGCCTTTGACCGCTATGCCGTTATCGCGCAGCCGGGTCTTCCACGCCGCAAGGTCCTCGTGACCGTTCACCCGCATGGCGAGATGCAGGTCAAAGCCCCATTTCTGGGCAAAGGTGGTCTCGTCAGCCGGCGTATCCGGCAGTTCGAAGAAGGCGATATAGTTCGGTTCGTCCGCCTTGTGGCTGCCGATATCGAAGAAGATGTGCAGGTATTTGAGCGGATTGCCGGTCGACGGCTCTTCCTCGATTTCCAGCGCCAGGGTCATCGGGAAGCCCAGCTTGTCCTCGTAGAAGGCGCGGGTCTCCTCGGCGTCGCGGCAGCGGTAGGCGGTATGGTGAACGCCGAAGACCGGCGGGCTGGCGTCTGCTGTCGTCATCGTTTCGCTCCCTTTACAGCGCCATCATCGCCGTGCCGTCCCGCAATGTAAACCGGACGGGCCGGCCGGACGGGCTGGCTTTCGGCAGCGTTGCCGTCCGGTCAGGCGCTTTTCCGGACCGGTTCGGAGAGCGTCGCAATGCCCTCGGGGCGAACCGCCCGGTAGAAGCAGTTGGGGCGGTTCGTGTGGCAGGCCGGGCCGGTCTGCTCGACCAGCAGCAGGATGGTGTCGCCGTCGCAGTCGTAGCGGAAGTCGATCAGCCGCTGGACGTTGCCGGACGTCTCGCCCTTGCGCCACAGGCTGCGGCGCGAGCGCGACCAGTAGCACACCCGCCGGGTCGCCAGCGTTTCGCGCACGGCTTCGGCGTTCATCCAGGCCATCATCAGCACCTCGCCGCTGTCGTGCTGCTGCGCGATGCACGGGATCAGCCCGTCCGCGTTGAACTGCATCTCGGCCAGCGCGCGGTCGATCAAGGAGTCCACGGTTGCCTCGCTTCCTGTTGCAGGCGCTGTCGGGAAAGTCTTTTCGCCGTTTGTAACGCGATCCGGCCGCTTCGGCGGTCGCTCTGCACCCGGCCCGTAATTCGTCGAGAGAACCGAACGGCCGGCCTCCGGCAGAAGGCCGGCGACATCAGGTCTGCGGTTCCGGCTCCATACCGCCGCCGGGGCCGCCTTCGGGTTCCGGCCGGCTGCTGGTCGGCACGCTGGTCCGGCGCGGCCGGCCGGCTTCGCGGGCCGCCTGGGCCTCTTCGCTCTCGTCCGGCCGGACGATCTTCTCGCCCTTCAGCAGCTGGTCGATCTCCAGGGCGTTCAGGGTCTCGAATTCCAGCAGGGCGTTCGCCAGGGTGTGCAGCTGGTCGAGATGTTCGGTCAGGATCTCGCGGGCTGTGGCCTCGCCTTCCTCGACCAGCCGGCGGACCTCGTTGTCGATCGTTTCGGCGGTCTTGTCGGAGACGTTCTTGTGCTGGGTCACGGAATGGCCGAGGAAGACCTCCTCCTGGTTATCCTCGTAGCGCAGCGGCCCCAGCTTGTCGGAGAAGCCGAACTCGGTGACCATCTTGCGCGCCAGGTTGGTCGCCTGCTGGATATCGTTGGTCGCGCCGGTCGTGACCGCGTCCTTGCCGTAGATCAGCTCCTCGGCGATCCGGCCGCCGAAGGTCATGGCGATCTTCGCCTTCAGTTCGCGCTCGGCATAGGCGTACTTGTCCCGCTCGGGCAGCGACATGGTCACGCCCAGCGCACGGCCGCGCGGGATGATCGTCACCTTGTGCAGCGGGTCGTGATATTCCTGGTGCACGGCGATCAGGGCGTGACCGGCCTCGTGATAGGCGGTCATTTCCTTCTCCTCCTCGGTCATCACCATCGACCGGCGTTCGGCGCCCATCAGGACCTTGTCCTTGGCCTCCTCCAGCTCCAGCATGCCGACGACGCGCTTGTTCTTGCGCGCGGCGAGCAGCGCCGCCTCGTTCACCAGATTGGCGAGATCGGCGCCGGAGAAGCCCGGCGTGCCGCGGGCGATCACCGAGGCGTTGACGTCCGGGCCGAGCGGTATGCGCCGCATGTGGACCTTCAGGATCTTTTCGCGTCCGGCGATGTCCGGGTTGGGCACCACGACCTGCCGGTCGAACCGGCCCGGGCGCAGCAGGGCCGGGTCCAGCACGTCCGGCCGGTTCGTGGCGGCGATCAGGATGACGCCTTCGTTGGCCTCGAAACCGTCCATTTCGACCAGCAGCTGGTTCAGCGTCTGCTCGCGCTCGTCGTTGCCGCCGCCGAGACCTGCGCCACGATGGCGGCCGACGGCGTCGATTTCGTCGATGAAGACCAGGCAGGGCGCATTCTTCTTGCCCTGCTCGAACATGTCGCGCACCCGGCTGGCGCCGACGCCGACGAACATCTCGACGAAATCAGAGCCCGAAATGGTGAAGAAGGGCACGTTGGCCTCGCCGGCGATCGCCCGGGCGAGCAGCGTCTTGCCGGTGCCCGGCGGGCCGACCAGCAGCACGCCTTTGGGAATCTTGCCGCCCAGGCGCTGAAATTTCTGCGGATCGCGCAGGAACTCGACAATCTCCTCGACTTCCTGCTTCGCCTCTTCGATGCCGGCAACGTCCTCGAACGTGACCCGGCCGGTGCGCTCGGTCAGCAGGCGCGCGCGCGACTTGCCGAAGCCCATGGCCCGGCCGGTCCCCGACTGCATCTGCCGCATGAAGAAGATCCACACCGCGATGATCAGGATGATCGGCAGCCAGGACACGAAAATGGAGAGCAGCGGATGCATCTCCTTGTCCTTCGGCTCGGCGCGGACGCCGACCTTCTTGTCGATCAGCCGTTCGACCAGTTTCGGATCCGCCGGGCTGGTGACTTCGAAGGTCCGGCCGCTGCGCAGGACGCCCTTGATCTTCTCGCCCTGGATCACGACCTCGCGGACGTTGCCGCCATCCACCTGGCCGATGAATTCGGAATAGGACATCTCGCTCGCCGCGTTCCGGTTGGAACCGCCCTGAAACAGATTGAACAGGGCGATCAGCAGCACGCCGATCACCAGCCACATGGCAAGATTTCTGCCGAAATTGTTCACGAAGCCACGCCTTTCGAAGATTGGGGCTTGTGACGGGCGCGCCCCGGCGGCCGACGGTCTACTCTAGATAAGGGAATGTGGGATCGAGTCCAGCCGGCGCAACCGCCGGAAACGGCGCGAACGCCGCGGGTGCGAGGGCCGGGCGGTCCGTGCCGTTGCCGCGGCGTGCCCCCTCATCCGATCGCCCGGGTTCGGGGGCGAATGTCGCCCGGGCGCCTTCCAGGCAGACGGCGCATCCTCCGATCGTCCTGCGGCCGTCCCGGGCCGCGCCGCACAGCCAGCTCACGGTCCGTGCCAGCCGCTCCATGCGGGGCGGCGCCGATACTCCGCCGGCCCAACGGATCAGCGCGGCGACGGCGGCGGCGGCGGTTTCCGGCTCGGCCTGCCGCAGCGCCGCGCGGTCGAGAAGGGCCCGCGGACCGTCCGGAGAAACCGAAGCCACGAGCAGATCGGCGACCCGGCGCTCGAAACGCCGGCGCGCCCGTCCCGCCGCGCCGGCGCGCCCCCCCCGCGCCCGCCCCGACGGGGGGCCCCCCCCCCCCGCCCGCCGGGGGGCCCCCCGGGGGGGCG